>CALGPD010000430.1 GCA_937960625.1 uncultured Spirochaetia bacterium
AGTATTTTACTTTGGTAAATTATCGTAATATAATATATTAAGAGGACTGTTATAAAATGCCAAATGTTGCAATTATTTCCACTTTAATAGTTATTGGAGTAATCATTTCAGCTGTTATAATTAAAAACGTTTTTTTCTCTTCAAAACTTGAAAAAATCAGCAAATTAATGGATGCTACAAATTATAAAAGTGCGATAAAAGAGTTAAAGCTCTTAATAAATAAAAATTCTTCAGACTCAAAAGCCCACTTTTTATTAGGAGAATGTTATTATCTTACAGGGAATATGGAATGGGCTATGCCTGAGTATAAGCAAGTATTAAAACTCAGAAATTTTGGGCAGCATTATTCAGAGCATGCAGTTAGAAGCAGGCTGGCTGAAATTTATTTAAACTATGGAAAAGCCGAAGAAGCGCAAAAAGAATTTTTATTAATGACTAAATTACAGCCTAACAATTATAGAAATTATTATCAAATCGGGAAAATATTCAAAGATAGAGGGTATATGGATAGTGCATACAAATACATATCCAAAGCCCTGTCTTTAAATCCGAAACACGTTGATTCCTTATTCACTGCAGGTGAGATAAGCTATAACCAAGGCAGGCATTCGGACTGTGCCCTTGCAATGACAACGTTATTAAAAGAAAAACCCGATTTCACAAAAGCGCATTATTACCTTGGAATGTTTCAATTTAACAGCAAAAACCTTGGGCAGGCAATTAAAGAATTCGAACTTGCATCAAGAGACCCGGATTTCAGGCTGCCCGCGCTTGCACAAAAAGGTAGGGCTTTATTTGAGAGCCGGAGTATTGAAAGCGCAATAATAGAACTTGAAAGAGCCAAAAGATTGATTAAAAAAGAAGACGGTGTCGCTCTCGCAATACGGTATTATTTATCATTGTGCTATGAAAATCAACGCAAGCTGGACAAAGCAATAGAACTTTGGGAAGAAATTAACAGAATAAATCCCAATTATCAGGACGTTGCTGATAAACTCGTTAATTATGACGAATTGCGTACTGATGATAAAATTAAAGATTTATTAACTGCCTCTGACGCTGATTTTATTGAAATGTGTAAGAATATTGTTCAATTTTTCGGCTTTACAGTTTTAGATATGAATCATAAAAATTCAAATATCATTGATGTCATTGCCACCGAATCCGAAAGTAAATGGCGTAACACTAGAAAAATTAAACGGTTTATAAAATTCGTTAGAACAAATGATATTGTCGGAGATTCTCTTGTACGCGAAGTTGTCGACTTAATGAAAGAAAACGGCGCAAGTAAATCCATGCTTGTTATATCGAATAAATTTTCAAGACAAGCAACGGATTATGCAACGACAAGGCCTATTGATTTGATTGACAAAGACGGAATGTCAAAATTATTAAAACGAATTGAAAAGAAAAATGCAAGCGGTGAAAACGATAACGGCCCTGAGTTGGAAAATCAAGTTACTTAAATTCTAAGGCCGGCTTTATTAAAATACTCAACATTAAAAGGGTGTTTATCCCCGTCTTTAAAATATTCCTTGTAATATACATCTCCCTGCATATAATATATAATTTCAACGAGCATGTTTTTCTGATCATATTTTTCCCGTTTTATATGCTGGTTTGCTTTATAAAAATCTTTTGTAAATAAAGTTTTCTTCCCTATTGTATAATCGTATTTTTCCTGAATAGTTATTCCGCGTTTATTAATAAAAATATAACTTATCAGGTTTCCTTTATTACTGTATAAAAAAGTTGTATCCTTAAATTGTTTTTTGGAATGCTTTATTACTTTTCGAATCATACCGTATTCATTAACAAATACAGCGTAAGTATCCGGAGCTTTAGAATCTTTTATTGATTTTTCATCAATATATATATCATTTGCGTTGTCAGCAATTCGCACAGTTTTATAATACATCGGGGGTAATAATTTCATAATAAAAATTATATGACAAATAAAAGAAAAAATCAAAAATTATTAAATAAAATTATAATTCAGACAGGTTACATTTCTAACGGCTGGACATGCCGCCGTCAATGTGAATAGTTTGCCCTGTGATACTTGACGAAGAATCCTTTGATAAAAATAATATTAATTCTGCTATTTCATGGGGTGTCTGTTCTCTGCCCACGGGAACGTATTTTTTAACAAGGTCGTTAAAGTAATCTTTCTTCTTCTTAAACTTTGCAGTGGGTTTTTTTATAATTGACTTCTCAAGCCGCTCCCACATGGAAGACCAAACCAAACCCGGAGCAACGGAGTTAACCGTAATACCCGTTCCTGCTGTTTCCCTAGCAAGGTTAACCGTAAAATTATTAATCGCAATTTTGCTCGCGCTGTAATGCGGCATTTGATTGCCCGCAAAACTTATAAAACTACTGGAAAGATTTACTACCCTGCCAAAACCATTTTTTTTCATAATAGGGACAACGTATTTACACATGAAAAACGTTGCTTTTACATTAACCTGAAAACATTCATCCCAGTCTTTGCCCTCTGAATTATCAAACCCGAAACTTTCACCCGCAACTCCCGCACAATTCACAAGAATATCAATTTTACCGAAACGTTCAACCGCATCTTCAATAGCGCGCTTGACTTCGTTTTCAACCGTTATATCAGCAAAACGGCTCATAACGCGTTTTTTTTCAAAATCCTGATTAACCCGTTCCAGATTATCAATATCCCGGTCAATAATTACCAGCTTGGCGCCTTCTTTATAATAACAAAGAGAAGTTTCACACCCTATTCCGCTAGCTCCGCCGGTAATTACAACGACTTTTTCATTAAAAGTTTTCATAAAAGCATACCATAATAATTAAAATCTTAAATTAATTATCGGCGCAAGAATTATAAAACCCTGAAATTAAATTAGGTAACTATATACTATAAACCGGCTGATTTATTATTCTCTCCATTACCGTTATGATTGTTATCTTCATCAGAGCCGAATATTCTATCAAGATACTCTATTATTTCCGCGGCTGCTTCTTCGATAGCTTTACTCGTTATATCTATTATTTTACGAATTTTGTGTTTGCGGAAAAACCTTCTAAGTTCATCGAGTTCTTCCTGAATGTGAGCCATGTCAGCATAATTGCTGTTGTGGTATTTATACTGTTTAAGGCGTTTTTTTCTAATATCGAGTAAACGTTCTGGTCGTATCAATAAACCGATAACTTTACGTTTGTCAATATCATCAATAACATCAGGCATGGGAATGTCTTTTACGTATGGGATGTTTATAACTTTAAAACCTTTTTGAGCAAGGTATAAGCTTAAAGGAGATTTACCGCTTCTTGAAACTCCGATTAAAACCACATCGGCAAGTGTAGCATCCTCAGGCCTGACACCGTCGTCATGCGCAAGAAAAAAATCAAGCGCGTCAACACGGGAAAGATAATCATCCGTCACACGGTTGCCAAGAGTGGTTTCCAGCATTGGGTTTACACCGAGATACTCTGCTAAGGCATGAATTGGCTCGCCTAAAATATCCACACACAAAACATGATTCTGACGGGCGAGGTCTTTTAAGTAAATCCTATTTTGCTCATATACGAACGTAAAAAAAATCAAAGCGTTGCGTTTTGAAGCCATATCAACTATTTTTTCAATCTGCTCCGGAGTATTCTGTTTGCGGAATGTTTTCGTTTTGATAAGCTTTTTTGAATACTGGCGCATAGCAGCGTTTAAAACATGGGTAGCAGTCTCCCCGGTTGCATCACTCACTATAAATA
>CALGPD010000431.1 GCA_937960625.1 uncultured Spirochaetia bacterium
GTATATGATTTAACCCCGCCCCTTAATTTCATAGCTCTTTTCATCTTCAGTGTATTGTTTCTATATAAATTTATATATCTGTGCGTAAAAAGAATAATCATAACGGGAATTTCGGGTAATTTAATTATCCTCATTGCCCTGATTGTTTTATCAAACGTCGACGTTGCGAAAATAAGAATACCACATATAATAATTGAATATCCGCGTAGAATTATTTTAACGGCAAAAAATAAACTCGTTTTGTATATATTAATACAGCCGGCAATTTTGAAAAAAATCTGCCCTCTTCCGCTTATAGGTATAATAATAAGGATTACTAAAAAAAAGAGTGTCGGAAATTTCAGTTTTAATACTAAGTATTTTAAAGGAAGATTCGATAGCAAGGCAAATAAAAAATTAAATAATGCCAAAGGCAGAAGAATTCTAATATCTTTTAAAATTGAAATAGATATTATATATGTGATCAAAGAGATTATTTTATATCTCTCATCCCATGAATGAAATAATGATTTCCTGTTGGCATATTTATCAAATTCAAAATGCATTAACCTGTCTGAGACTCTCCTGTCTTTTTTTGATTATTTAACATATAAGGATAATATTTATTTAAAATTTTAATAACAAAAAAAGCAATTATTGCATCAATTATTGCGGTAACTGCCGTACCGATTAAAAATCCGGTAATAAGCAAAGAAAAACTTTTTTCAGTAATATATAATTCAATAGAAAGTAAAAATGCAGCTAGTATTATTGCCGCAAAAGATATAATTGCGGCTAAAAATGCTAAAAAGTTAGAATTCTTAAAACGCTTTTTAAATAGATTAAATATCAAATAACTTAATAATGCAGGAATCCCAAAATTTAAAGCATTTACGCCTAAAGATAAAATTCCCCCGTGTTGAAACATTATTGCCTGAAACAATAAACCAACCCAAATCGCGCTGAAACTATATTTCCCCAGTATTATCCCAATAAGCCCGCATAACACAAGATGTACAGATGTAGGCGGAATTGGAATATGGATTAAAGACGCAATGAAAAACATTGCTGTAAAAAGTGAAATTTTTGGTATTTCCTGCTTTTCCGCGTTCTTCGTTGTCAATACCAACACAATACCCGATGCAACGTGAGAACCGATTGTCAAGCCAGCAGGCAGAATTCCATCAGCGATGTGCATTTTATTTTTTAGCTCCCATATTTCGGCTTTTATAAAAAAGAGCAAGGCCGATAAATCCCCAGATAACGCATATTCCCATAATTATTTTCTGAATCATAGATAAACTGCCCTTGATTGATTTTGAAGAAACATCGCCAACGGTTAAATTAACTCTTTTTGCATGCCCGTTTTTCTGTTTTGCTATAATTATCCATTCGCCTTTTTTATCAGGGGAAAACTCAACTTCACCTTTATTATTAGTTTTCTTTTTAAAACCCGGATTATCATAATTCCCCGGGATGAAGAATAATACGGTGGCATTACTCATGGCAATGCCGCCTTCATATTCAAATTTTATTTTATAACTTGTGCTTTTTTTAATGGAATAATCAACTCCATGAGTAAACGATACAGCTGTTATTCCCAATAGCAATAAAATAATTAAAAATATTTTTCTCAACTCAACAATCCTATTTAATTTTTGTTGTTGATTTAATAACATCCGCGTGGCCTTCACCTGAATGCCCTAAACCGTGAACAGATATAATAAATTTCTTATAATCTTCTGGTTTAGTTTTTTCCTTTAAAGTCTGCTGATCAACTTTAAGAACAGAATTTTTTGCAAACTGTAAAAAATAATTAAATCCTACAGCGCCTTTATTAACATGAGTATCGGCACCGGAATTTGCATCGCCGAAAATATGGTCAAAATGAAAAGTCATTTCAACTTCACCTGATTTATCAGGTTTAACTATTCCCTTGATTTTATCACCGGAATATCCCTCTTTGGCATTCCACATTAATTCTTCATTTAGTTTTATTTCAAAATTAATAGAACGTTTATCTTTTGTTGCAGTGCCTATTAAAACTAAAGAATAACCTTTATAATCACCTTGTTTTGCGGCAACAATACTCCATGTTAAACTTCTATACTCTGTTGCTTTAACTTTTTTTACAGAACCGACTTTTAAATACGCTGAAGCATTTGATTTAAAATCAACCGGATGTTCACCGGGCAAAGACACAGTTTTAGAATTATCTTTTGACTTAACTTTAACATCTGAAATGTTTACTAAAACTTTTTTAAATGAAATTTTCCAGCCGTCTTTGTCTGTAAAACCTTTAGCAACGAATTCCTCTCCGTTAGCTGAAAATACTAATTCCCCTGTAGGGCCTTTGTCTTTTTTTGCGCAAAAAACAAAAGACATTACAGCGAGCAAAATAATTAAACTCATAATTTTTTTCATATTAAAACCTCTCAATCAATAAGCTATCAATAAAGCTTAGTTTTTATTTACGTGATACAATAATAACCAAAATGTTTTTAAAGGCAAGTATTGTCTTAAAATAATTTTCTCTGAGTAAATAAAAAATTAATCTTCGAATAATTAATACTTTATTGATTTAAAAATATAATTCAAATTAATTTCATATAAGTGTTTATATTATGGCTTAATATTTATATATTTTAATATAGATAAAGAAGGCATTTATAAAAATCTTTAATAATAAGGAAAGAAGAATGGTATTGAAAGTTAAATTTTCTATTATATTAATTCTTTTAAATACTATGATTTTTAATTACTCGTTTTCCTCAAACAGTAAAATTAAAACAAAGAATAAACAAAAAGTATCTGACACAAAAGTTAAAAACAAAAAACAAACAGTGAAAACAACGAATAACGGAACGTATAAAAAAAGCGTTTTGAATAAAATAAAAACAACGAATAATAATTTAAACCGGTCTTTAAAAAAAGGGTTAAACAATGAAATCCGTTCTTTAATCGCGGACGCAAGGCGTTTTATTCGTCTAGCTGTTATGAGCTACAGAAGGAATAAAATTGAAATTGCTGAGAAATTTTGCGATAAAGCAATCGTTAAAATAAATAAAATTGACAAACTATATTTAAGTAAGAAAAAAATACTCGATGAGTATAATAAAAATTATCGAATTGCAAAACATAAACACTCTAAATTACACAGAATGAATCTTTCGGGGAAAGCAGAAAGAAACGTTTATAAAGCAGGCAGGTTAATTTCATACGCATCGTATTTCGCGGGCCATGCGTCATATAAAAAAGCTAATAAGCTTATTAATAGAGCAATGCAATTATTAAAAGAAGCTGAAAGCGAGCAATTAAGCCAAAAGAATAAGTTTAATAAAACGCAAAAATTAGCCGCAAAGGCTATACATTTAACAGATAAAACGAGAAGTTTATTATGGAAAATGCGTAACAAAATTGTTCCCGGCCCTATTCATAGAGATTATTATAAAGCACGGGGTTATTATTTACGCGGTGTATATTTTTCACGCATGCGTAATTACAATAAAAGTATTGAAGAGTTAAACAAAAGTTTAAAAATTTTAACGGATATCCCTAATAGAATTTCCAATCAAGGCAAACTTAAATCAAAAGCGTCAATAGCAATAAGAAGCGCTCAACGAAAATACGATTTAATCCAGAACAAACGCCTTGTACATGAATCATTATCGAGTTTTATTAAGGCAAAGAAATTGTTAAAAAGAGCAAAGTTGTTTTACAAACAATCTGATTTCAAACGTTCTGAAGAATCAGCAAATCAGGCGTATAAAATATTAAAGGAACTATAATTTTAACCTAAACTTGAATATTCCGTGTTTTAATATTTATAAGGAATGTTTATTGAAAATTAAAAAATTAATCATAATATTAATCTTAAGCCTATTATCAGTTATTGCTTTTTCAGAAAGAAAAAATTCCGCGGGCATAAGAACGGGTAATTTTCCCAAAACCGGCAATATATCAGAGATTAAAAAATTAGATATTCTAATTGATAAATTTGAAAAAGGGTTTCTGGCTTTCATTAAAAGATTAAACGGTTTATTTAAAAAACACGCTCATAAGTTTAACCCAAAAACTATCAAGGCAATTAAAGAACCACTTACTCTATTTTTAAATAATTATAAAAACAATAAATTTAAAAACGCTATCCGGTATAAAATAATGATGAAAAGAAAAGGCCATAAGCCGCCTTATCATTATTTTAAAAACAACGCGTTTTACCGCTACAATATTCTACCAAAAATTTACAGAAAACGCGTTTCTTCAGGTTTTAATATGCGTACAAGAGTTTTATTTTTAAACCCAAGCTATGACCCTGACAGCCTTTTCGATAATATTGTCGCTTTTCACGAAATCGTTCATGCATTACAGGATACAACGCTTAGAAACTTTCTTGCAAAAAAAGGGAAAAAATCCAAAAGGTTGTTTAAAATCTATATCCGCTCACTGCATCCGAGAACCCTTAAAGACCCGGATTTGGAACCCGTTGCATATGCCATTGAAATCGAACTTCTTAATTTCCTTTTCGGTGACGGCATTAGACAGGCTGTTATTAACCGGAGGATAATTTCTTCCCGTCAGATCGCTGGATTATTAAAGGCAAATACTATGTATAAATTCGGCTCACTACGGGTATTATTAAAATACGCAATCATATATTTTTATCATAACTGTTGGATTTACTCATACACCCGTTATTACAGGTCAACAATTTTAAGGGACTATATGAGGCTCGGCTACAGGTTTTACCGTTCGGATAACAAATTCATCAAACCTGCTCCCCGCCTGACTCGAAGATACGGAAGACGTTACCGGCCAAGAAACTACAGAAACCGTTTTCAAAAAAGGCCGCGCAATAGGATACCCTTTCGCAGGAATTACCGCGCCCCGAACAGGTACAATAACCGGATAAACCGGAACCGGAATAACTCAAAACCTGGAAACGGTATTAATAATAGAGCTGGAAATATTGATATAAATTGACTATTTCTTCATTCTACTCTCATTTTACCGCATGAACTATAAATAAAATTTGACTACGAGTTGAATATGACCTACATCCAGTTAGCCGGTGAATTTGAAACCGAAGATAAAAGCAAGAACCCGGACAACGAAGAAAGCAAGCAGGATTAAAACCTGACCCGGCATTAACAACGGGAAATAATGCAAAGAATTAAAATGTACTGTCTTGCAACGAGATAAAAATTAATTCCAGTGGGATATTTATGTTTCATTTATTCCAGATTAGTGATATAATTAAATATAAATAATATATATAAAAACGAGGTAAATAAAATGCCTGAAGTCACAGTAAGTGTTCAAAACCTTGCTAATACGATAAAAAAGTTAAATAAAAAGCAAATTGAAGAACTTTCCATTTTGATTTCTGATCAAAGCAAGGAATTGTCATCACGTAGAAATGATGTTTTAGAAAATAAAGTTAAAACACTTAAGCGTGATGAGGTTTTTGATGTATAAAGATGAATATCATCCTAAAATAAAAAAAGATTTAAAGTTAATTGATAAAAGCGTAATTAAAGAAATAAAAACTGAACATATTGATAAAATCTTATTAGATCCATATAAGAATAATGAATTAAAAGGTGAACTATCTGGAATTAGAACATTTCACTTTAGAAAAAATAAAACTGATTATAGAATTTGCTATTTTATAAATGAAGATAAAGAAGTTCTATACTTTTTAATGATTGGCAAACGTGAAAATCTATACGAACTTTTAAAGCAAAGACTAAAATGACAAATTAATTTATCCCAAAAGTAGTACATATAGTATCCATATCATGTAATACCTTGCATGAAATGCATATTTAAATAACTATCAGTTAAAATAATTCCCCGTTAAAATTACATTCAAACCTTACTGTTTGATAGTTAATAATAAACAGGAGCACCAAAATGAGTGTTTAAAAATAAACCTAAGCATTTCCTAGACCAAAGCAATGAAAAATTCAATCAATTTAAAGCAAACTTTACTCAGGCTGTAAAAAAATTTACCCGGTAAATTTGAAACTGAAGATAAAAGCAAGACCCCGGACAACGAAGAAAACAAGAAGGATTAAAACCTGACCCGGCATTAACAACGGGTAATTATAAAAAGTAAATCTGCGCTGAAATTAATTTGATTTAGAACTGACTTTTATAACCACTTTGTGTTTTAGAAGGTATGCGGTGTTTTTTTTATAAATTTTCACTTTCGACACAACGTGTCGGGAAAAAACTAACCATAATGAAATATCATATAAACGTAGTATTTGATAAAAATAAAATTTTTATTGAGTTTTACGAGGGTGAATGTTAATATGAATTTAGCAAAAATGTTAAAAGCGAAAAATTGTTTATATTTTG
>CALGPD010000432.1 GCA_937960625.1 uncultured Spirochaetia bacterium
CACTAAATTCGGAAGAATTTTTGACGGAATGATTGATTACGTTACCTATATTATTGCTTACGCATCAATGGCTATTCACCTTCAAATTACTACCGTACCGGGTAATAATTACCTAAACCCATTAGACCATAATTCATCATGGATATGGTGGATACTCATGGCAGTTGCAGGGATTTCCACATCAATTCAAACTTTAATTTATGACGGAGTGCGTAACGATTTTTCTAATTACACTAAGGGTAGTGACAACGAGTTTCTTGAGCAAGAAATGGCAAAATTTAAAGGTGAATATGAAGAAATAAAAAATCAAAAAGGCCGTTTTAGGGAAAAATTTCTATATAAAATATATATCGCATATTTAAAAGTACAGATGAAATCCGTTTCTTCATCAGCCGGGAATGTGGATGGTAAAGAATATTATAAAAAAAACCGGTTGATTATGAGGTTATGGGGCCTTGTCGGCTCAACAAGCCATCTTACTTTAGTAATGGTTTGCGCAGTATTTAACAGATTCGATATTTATGTATGGGGTATAATCTTGCCGTATAATTTCGTAACATTTACTCTTTGGCTGACGCAAAAAATTATTAACCGTAAAATAAAAAAGTAATAGATTGTAGAAGAGGTAAATTATGCAGGCAGTTATTCTCGCAGCGGGTATGTCAACCAGGCTTAAACCTTTAACTGATAATTCTCCAAAATGTTTATTGAAAATCGGTAAAACAAACATGCTTCACCGCATGATTGAAAATATTTTAGCGAATGGAATTGATGAGTTTATTATTGTAACCGGCTATTTGAATGATATGGTAGAAGATTATGTAAAAACGAATTTCCCTGACTTAAACGTTAAATTCCTTCATAATGCAGATTTCCGGAATAATAACAATTGTTATTCCCTATGGATGGTTAAAGATTTAATTAGAGACAAAATGCTGCTTTTAGATTCGGATATTTTATTTCAAAAAGAGATTATTTCACGTTTAATTCAATCCGGGCATAATTGCTGTCTTGCTGTTAACTGTCATAAATGCGGTGATGAAGAAATAAAAATAGTTGTTGACCACCGTTATCAAATAAACGAAATATCAAAAACCATACACCCTAGAAACGCTTTAGGGGAATCAATCGGCATTGAATATTTTTCCGGCGCCGGCCTTGAAAATATGTTCCGCATTCTTGATAGACGCGTTAATCTTGAAGGTAAAATTGATGAATGGTATGAAGCGAGTTTTCAGGAATGGATTGACAAAGGCGGAAAGATGTACGCTGTTGATATTTCAGATTACCTTGCTATGGAAATTGATTTTGCCAGCGATATTGAAACTGCAGAGCAAACCATAATTCCCGTTATAGATGCATAGTGTTGATTTAACTAAATAAAACGAATAATATTTTTTGTCAATTATTTCAAATTTTAAATTAATTTATTTTACTTAACAAAATTTACGTGTTATAACATAGTGTATATAAAATCGTACATTGATTAATTGTGAAAATATTTATTAGGGAAGATGCAATGAAAAGAGTTTATAAGAAACCGATTATTATTTTCGTTTTAATATTAATTTCATGCTTTAGTGTTTACAGCAAAAATTATCGAAAGTTAATATTGGGCAAATGGCAGTATTACAGATATAAAATTTTTCATGCCGCTTTTTATAGAAATAATAGATGCACTGTGCTTGTTAAGTTTGGAAAATCAACGAAAAAGTATCAAGGAACATATAGAATTGAAGGAAAATATTTGATAACAAATTTAGATAAAACGACTTCTATTTATAAATTAGTTAATATAACAAGGTCTTTGCTGCACTTAAAAATTTTAAAACCCGGCAGTAAATATAAGAACGACTTTTATTTGCGCGTTAAATAATATTTTATCATAAAAAGAGGAAAAATTAAATGATAAGTATGTCAATAAAATCAACTTTAATTGCAGTGCTAATAATTTTATCAAGTTTTAATCTTTACAGTAGAAATTATAAAAGATCCATAACCGGGGTATGGAAAGAATATGAAAAAAATAGGCCAATTACTTTGGTTTTTAAAAGGAATAACGTTGTCATAAAGTATAGATATAGAAGATATAAAATTTCCGGAACGTATAAGATTGAAGATAATTATCTGATACTTAAGTTCGGAAAGAAAACATTGATATATATGATTATGGATATGACCCGCTCAGTAATTAACGTAAAAAAATTTAATAAAAAAAGACAAGCCGAAGAGCAGTACTATTACCGTGTAAAATGAAATTATAGCTCTTAATCCTTTTCAATATTTTAGTTTAACTATTTTTCAAATCTTATTTATGATAATTCCCGTTTAAAAGTATAATATTTTTATTTTTTTACCATAAAAAATAATTACGGTATTAAGAATTAACATTTTTCATTCGAAAGTAATTATAAGGTGAAAAATAAATTATTAATATACATATTTATCCTTATATCGATTCTTGGCTGTGATAAAGGGTTTAAGCGCAAAAATACTCTTGTAGTATTGTTAGATAAACCGGTTAAGTATTTGCATCCGTTTATGGCAAAGACTTATGAAGAAATGCTCATAACGTCATTAACTGCCCGGGGATTGTTTTATTATGATTATATTAACAGAAAAGTGCGCCCTGACCTTATTCAAAAATATATTGTTTCCAAAGCGGGAAGGGTGTGGGCTTTTCATTTAAAGCCAGGTTTAAAGACATCCGGGGGAGAGAATATAAATGCAAAGTTTCTTCATCATAATTTAACCAAACTTTTGTTCCGGTCTTATAAAAAGGAATATTTCAAGAATATCAAAAAGGTAAAAGTAACGGGGAAATTAAGCGTAAAAGTATACTTAAACCAAGGGGATTTTAATTTTAATGCCCTTCTTTGCGGTAAAACCGGATTTGGGATTATAAGTTCATATCCGGGCCGGAAAATTAAATTTGAGGGTTACGGCCCATATAAGATTTCACAAATTGCAGAAAATGAAATTGTTTTAAAAAGAAACCCGGATTTTAAAGATGCCAAAGTTGAAACGGATATAATTGTGTTCCGTGTTGTACGGGATAAAGAAAAACGTTATAAAATGTTGTTAAACCGTGAAGCAGACATAGCATCTTTTTCCGATTTGGGAATATTAAATTTTGCAAAACAAAACAAGTTTTTACGGTTTAAAGAAAAGTTGATTTCTAAAAATTATTTTATTATATCAAGCCTTGCCAAACCCTTGAATAAACCCACAGTTAGAAAAGCTTTACTTGGGCATTCTTTGATGAGAAATAAATTTAACTATAGTTTTTATAATAATTTTTCTAAAGTTGATGTAAATGTTTTTCCCGAATACAGTATTTATTACACGAAATTCAATCATCTTGCTTTTTATAATCCATCTGAAGCGTCAGGGCTTTTTTCCAAAGCCGGGGTAAATTCTTTTAAATTTAATCTGTATGTACCGGACAACGAACGCTTTGTCTTGAGTATTAATGAATGGGTTAATGAATTAAAGAAACGGAATATTGAAGCAGAATTACATATTAGCAATGTTAACAAACTACATAAGATAATTAAAACGGAAAAATTCGGAGTTGCAATTATTCCTTTAAATAATTGGATTATTCATCCCGGACAAATAATATATTTCCAGAAAGTTTTAAACAGTAAAAAAGTTTTTCCTCAAAACACTATAAAAATAATAAACAAAGCATTATCTTTAAAAAATAGAAAAAATAGAAAAAGAAATCTGTATTTGGTTTTTAAAAAAATAATTGAAAATGCCAGAATACTCGGTGTTATTAAACAACCTGATTCTTATGTGACAACGTCAAAAGTTAGGAGCTTAAAAGATTTAGTTTTGGGCAGGTTGGAAAAAGTGAGGATATACCATTGAGTAAAAGTGAGATAAAAAGAAAAAGCATAATGCTTGTGCCTTCAATAATAGTATCATTTTTAGTTTTTGGTTTAATAGCCACTCTTTCTTCCAAAGAAGTTCCTTTAAGCTTAACTTCATTTTTTTCTTATGTGATTTCAGGTGATATGATAAAATTTTTAGTAAAATCAGTACCTCTTTTGCTTTTATCCATAGGTTTTTCAATATTATTAATTTTTGTTTTTTCCTTAACATCTCATGGTTCAACAGGAGATATCTGGTTATCATTTCTGCATGGAATTTTTGTAAGCATGCCGGTGTTTTTAGTTTTATTTTTTGTAGTATATGTTTTCTCGGGTTTACTGAAAGTTATACCGGCGCGTGGGATTTTTAATATTAAAACCTTGATTATTCCGTTTGTAAGTATTTCTT
>CALGPD010000433.1 GCA_937960625.1 uncultured Spirochaetia bacterium
GAATAGATTGAATAGATTGAATAGATTGAATAGATTGAATAGATTGAATAGATTGAATAGATTGCCGGGCAACAATCAATTAAAAAACAAGCTTACACCCTACTTTGATACCGGACTTTTTAAACCAACCTTTATTAACCTCAAGCGCGTAAACAACCGGCAAATCACTCGAAACAGTAGTTTCATCGTGCTTCTTCATGGATTTAACAACGCGTAAAACACACTGCTCATCAAAAAAACCAATATCTAAATCAATGTAAGTATTTTTCATCCAGAATTTTAAAACTCTGGGAGAAGAATAAACAAACAACATACCGCGATTCCACGCCAGTTCCCTACGAAACATCAAGCCGCGCATCCTCGACAAAGAATTATCCGCTATTTCAACAAAAACCGCCCTGCCGCAAACCGAAACCTTTTTCACCTTTAAGCTACCGGCACGGTAACCTGATAAATTACAAACAAGAATGAAAAGCATAAATAAAACAACACTAGGCTTCCTCATAGGCATAAAATAATACGAAACCCTGCGACACGTCAATTAATAAAACTTAATTCAAGCAAGCTCCGAAACCATATGAGACACCATTTCACACGTTACATCAAAACCACTGCGTCTTAACACAACGAATATTTTTTCATAATCAAGAAACATTTCGTTGCTCAGATACTTAACAGCTCTAAATACCCTGCTCTGCTCATTAGACAAGTCAGTCTCCCGCCTGTAAATAACAGCCTTAAACGACTGACTATCCAAAACGAAGTAATAATCTACAAGCTTACCAGTTCTCCGGTCAAGCAGCATTTTTTGATAAACAACAACCTTGGTTTTTAAACTATCATCTCTGATTTTTGACAACTGAATTGAAACACCGAGATTTGCCATTTCTCTCTGAAGTTGATTAGCAAGGTAAAACATTTTAAAGTTATAATTATTTACCCTGTAAAGCGTTGGATTAGCCCATTCTGATGAATAAACTAATTTAGTTTTACTTATTTCGTCTTGCCTCAAATTGTACCGGCTTTGGACAAGCTTCTTTGCGAATTCCTTTGAATTCATAACTGCCGGTTTGCTACATACATATACCATGAGTCCCCCTCCCGTATTTGGACAATTTTGGTTAACATAACATCGTAATTTATGACAAAAATATACGTTATTACGGCATATGTCAAGTATAAAATGAATTTTTTTTATTTAAAATTATTAAAATTCAAATTCATTTAATTTATATTATATTAACAATTTAACTAAATTCTTACTTTAAAAGAATTTAAAATTCACTTTAAATTTCTACTTTAACAAAGTCAGGGGTTTTTTAGTAAATAAAAAAATATTATTTTTTTCTTTAATCTTGACTTAATGAGTATTTCAATATATTCTCAATGTTATAATGATGAAAAAACTACTTATACTTATATTCTTAATATGTTTATCAAATTTTTCTTTCCCTCATTCTTATTATTTTACTGATGAATTCGCTCCTTCAAAAAAACGTAATTTATCCGTTGCTAATGCATTAAAATTTTTTATAGATTCACGTATTAATACTTTTAATAATATTTCCAAAATATCTCCTAAATATTGGAAATCATTTAAAGATAACAAAAGCATCAACATTACCTTTGCCGCTAAAATAAAGTTCAATCCACGTTTAGTTGAAATAAAACTTTCTATTAGCCAAAGCGGCACATCTGATATTTTAATTAGAGGCAAGCCCGGTAAAATTGATGCCTTAATAATTAATGTATTAAAAAAGATTAAAGTCTATATTGGCTATCGAAATAAAACAAAAGCAAAATTGAATATAAATTATAAAAGCTTTTCTTTAATAGGCAGGGCTATATCTCTTCCTGATAACAGAATAATTTCTAAACTGAAATTAGCTTTAATTGCCCACCGGATTAGCCCTACATCACCGGAGATATTAAGTTATATTGTTGATAATTATTTTAAACTCAAGGAGTATATTAAAGCAAAATTCTATCTTGATAAACTATTACATATTTCTATAAAACAAAAATTTGACTACTATATAAATTATTCTAGATTTTTAATAGCAAAATATTATTTTCACAACCTTGATTTTAGAAGAAGCCGTAAAATTCTTAACAGCTGCATTGATTTCTTTAAAAATAACAATAAATATATACGTTATTTTTGGTCAGGTTTATTATTAATTAAAATTTTCAGATATACTCATGAATTTCAGAATATAATGAATATTATCAATAAAATAAAAAAATTAACTAAAATTCCTTTTCAAGATTCATTTATAAATAACGAACTTGGAGCAATTAAACTCGAAAATAAACAATTATCAATGGCAAAAAATTATTTTCAAAAATCATTTGTTTTTTTCAATAAATATAAATTTAAATATTATCTCGCAAAGACACTTGCCAATCTTATCTCTATTAAAGTTATATCAGGACAAACAAAAAAACTTAAAAAAGATATAATTAAGATGGCAAAATATTCTAAAAACAATAATAAATTACTCTATATTAAAAACTATATTCAAGCTGAATTATTATACAGGCAAAAAAAACTATCTCAAGCATTAAAGTATTATTCTGCTGCCGACTATTATGCATCAAAAAGTAAATACTTGTATGGTATTATTTTATCTAAATATATGCTTGGAAAGATTTATTATTTATTAAAAAATTACAGAAAATCACTTTCAATTTATAATATTATTCTGCCTAAATTAAGGGGAACTTTATTAGATAAGGTTTATGGTTGGTCTTTATTTTATACACATCTATGCTATTATGAATTAAAAAATATTACGCGGTCAATTCCTTTTTTAAAACGTTCAATTGATATTTTAGGTTTCATTAACCCTCCTGCATTAAAATTACTTAATAAGCGGCTTGAGCAGATTAGAAAAAATAAACCCGTTGATAAATTAAACCATAACCCTGAGATTATTAAAGAAATGAAAAAGAAATCTAAAAAGAAAAAAGAAAATAAAAAAATGTCACGAAGGGAAAAAGCTTTGAAAAAAATTAACAATGATAAAAAATTAAATCCCGGTGGAGTAATTAAAAAATAATTAATCAATACATAATTTAAAAGCCGGATTTTGGGCAAATGGCATAATATTTTCGAAAATATAATAAATAGTTAATTTTTTTATTAAAAATAACTTTTATACTAATAAAAAATCTTGAATTTTTTTTATAACTTATATTATCATTAGATAGTATATTTAAAGGAAAACTAGGTGATTGGTAAAGAAATAAATCTTCTTTTTGCTGAAGACGATCTTGTTAATTATATGTATCTTCAAGAAATTATTTCATCTGATAAAAACTTTAAAGTTAAAGGTTTTTATAATGGTAAAGAATTAATTGATGAATTTAAGAAAAATAAAAAATATGATATTGTTATTTTGGATATACAAATGCCTATTATGAACGGGATAGATTGTATGAAACAAATAAAAAATCTTTCACCGAAAACTCCGGTAATAGCAGTTACAGCATTTGCAATGAGTAATGATAAGGAAAAATATCTTAACATGGGTTTTGATGATTATATTTCGAAGCCGATTAATATTGATATTTTCTTTAGTATGATTAACGAAAAAATGAATAAAAACTAAATGACGGTTAATTACATATATTCAAAGTCCACTGCCTTTTGTTTCTCAAACATATATAAATCTAATCCAAGTTTTTCAAAAAATAATTTTCTAAAATGTTTTTTAATTTTTTTATTTAATCTTTCATAAACATTAGATGCCAGAACAAGATTATTACCTTTTGCGGCCTGTTTTTGTATATCATCTGCAATAATTTTTGCTGTCATATCCATTTTTTTCTCATCAGCATAAAAGACTTGTTCTGAAGAATTTATACCTACACGGATATTTATATTTTCAGGTAGAGGGCTTATTAGATTATTAAACAATACAAGGTATAGAATAATTTCAATACCGCAGCTAACGGAATTAGAAGTATCTCTGCTTGTAAAAATTGCTGTGCCGCCGTCGCCTTCCCACTCCCAGATAAAACCACCGAATTTCTCAACTTTTTCTTTAACATAATTTTTAAATCCATATAATACATCGCTAACAAGGTCAGGAGAATAACTTTTAACAATATTAGAACTCCCTGCTATATCAATACTCAAAAAAGTTAAATAATACAGCCCGCCTTCTTCGATGGGAAAATTAGTTTCTTCATTATATGATTGTGCTTGATTGTCCATAAGCATCCATTAAATTAATCTTTATTTATATATTCCTTGAGTTCTTTTGTGACCTTAAATCTTTGAATTTTCTTCAAAGCCTTTTCTTGTATCTGCCGAACTCTTTCTCTGGTTATTCCTAATTTATTTCCGGTTTCTTCTAATGTGTACATCTCTCCGTCAATTAATCCAAAGCGCATTTCAATTACAGCTTTTTCTTTTTCTTTAAGTTTATCGAGTATTTTATAAATTAAATCATGCAAAGATAATTGAAATACTTTTTCCAACGGTGAAGAATTTTCAGATTCTTTATCTTCAATAACTTCCTTTAACATTGTTACATTATCATCATCAAGCGGAGATTCCAAAGAACTCGTATCAAATGACGCTCTAATGATATCATTAATCTTTCCCGGTGACATTTTCATATACCTTGACAATTCTTCAATTGTCGGCGCTCGGCCTAATTTTTGTGTTAACATTTTAGATATTTGATAACACTTTTTTATAGTGTTCAACATGTGAAGAGGTATCCGGATTATCCGTCCCTTGTCTGCAAGCGCTTTTACAATTGCCTGACGTATCCACCATGTGCCATAAGTTGAAAATCTATAGCCTTTTTCATAATCAAATCTTTCGATGGCTTCAATCAGCCCGATATTACCCTCATTAATAATATCCAGAATATGCATTGAATCATTTTTATATTTTTTAGCTATTGATACAACCAATCTTAAGTTTGATTTAATCAGTTTGTTTTTATAAAATTCAATCTGTTCTTCTGTTTCTTTTAATTGTTCAGATAGTTTTTTACAAGCCTTTTTATTTAATCTCTTATTAATTTCCAGTGCTTTATCGCTTAATAAAGAAATATTTTTACATATAGATTTTTCTTCTTCAGCAGTAAGTAAAGGAAACCTTGAAATGTCTTTTAAGTACACCTTTAAAGGATCATGAACTTCTTCAGAAGGTGTTATCTCAATGTATTCCTTTATTTCATCATCTTCTTCGATGTCATCTTCACCTTTAATTAAAATATTTCTATTTTCAAGAAAATTCATTAAATCATCAATCTCAATATCAAAATCCTGATCTTCAATTAATTCATCGATTTTGTCTTTTGAAATAGCTTTCTTTTTTATTTCTGTTTTGAGAATTTCTTCAAAACGTAATATAATATCTTCTGTTATTTCTTCCATAAAATATTAGCGAATAAACCGCATTGGATTTATTGGCCTTATACCTTTCAAAAGATGAAATTTAAGTCTAAGTTTTTTTCTTTTATTCGCGTTTACTGCTATAATTGAACCTTTTTTTACTCTTTGTCCCGGTTCAATTAACAACTTTGCATTATATATTTTGTAAACAGTATAAATATTATCAAAGTGCTTAATAAAAACAACTTTTCCTAAAAAATTTAACCTTCCCGCATATGAAACAATTCCCTTATATGCGGAAACTATTTTCCCGTTTCTAACTGTATAGTATAAACTAAACTGTGAACTCTTTTTCCTAATTACGTTCCTATACCTTTTTCTTATACTTTGTATAGGTGAAATAAATGAAAATTTCGTTGTCATATAATTATAAATAACAGGTTTATTATTATTAAATTCTGCTCTTTTTGTATTTTTTTTCTTAATATTTAAATATTGACCGTATTTAATATAATTAAGATTTTTGCCCGGATTTAAGCTTTTTAAAGTTGAAAAACTAATGCCGAATTTCCGGCAAATCCCGTATGCTGTATCTCCACGCCGGACTTTATACATTCGGCTAAAACCGGTAGAACAAATAAAAGTAATTATAATAATCAGCAATTGTTTTTTCATTAATAAGCCACTTTAAAATCTTTATATTTTTCTAATATCTTTTTTTCTTGTTTATCTAAAGAAACTACATTGGCGCTTGGTGGGCCTGATTTTAATTTATCAACAAATGAAATAAGGTTTTCTTTATTACCCTGAGCTACAATCTCTACAGAGCCGTCTGCATTATTTCTTACCCATCCATTTACACCGAGATTTTGTGCCAGATTATTAGCATACCATCTAAAACCTACACCTTGTACTCTGCCTTTAATAAAAATATGAAATTCAATATTCACTTGCCAGAACCTCATCGTTTACATAAATTGATACATCACCTTCCGGTATATTCAAAAACCATGCATCTGCGCTCCTGCGAGAAAATGCATATGTATATGGAAAACACTTTGACCGCCTTTTTCATTACAGTTCAAAATTAACCTATAGCCGTCATCAGCAACTTTTTCTTTTTTTGCCAAGAACTTTGCTGTTTTAAAAAATAAAGCCATTGTATCTTCATTTTCCAAATCATTTAAAGTTGGTGTATGTTCTTTGGGAATTATCAAATAATGTATGGGTGCTTTTGGGTTTATATCTTTTATAACGAAAACTTTATCATCCTGATAAACTATATCGCTTTTGATTTCACCATTTTTTATTTTACAAAAAATGCATTCCATAGCTGTTCCTTTACCTCTATAATATTATTCTCGACATTTCCGCTTTTATTATTTTGAAAATTATGCAAAATAGTAAAAAAAGTTTTTTCACTGTTTAAGAGTTCTGATATAATTTCATTTAACAACTGTAAACCGGATTCTATTTTATAATTCCCGCTTTCCCCATGCAAAATCATTGCGCAATGTTTAATTCTAACAATATTTTTATTATTCCATAATACCTGAAACCTGTCAATAAATGCTTTGACAAATGAAGGTAATCCTAAAAAATATATTGGAGAAACTAAAATAAAGTAATCATCAACTAATTCAAGAATTTTAAAAAAATCATCATCGTATACACAATCCCCATTAATGCATTTATTACATCCAATACAAGAAGCAATATCTGCCCTAGATAAATCAATTATTTCAGATTCTTGAAATAAATTTTTTATTATATAGTTTGTAGCCCCTTTAGAATTAGGGCTGCCTGATAAAACGTATTTAACTAGTTCATCCATGCATTGATTGCGCACCTAAAACCGCCAACGTGTTTTTTTTCATCAGGAAGATATCTGTATCTGGTGGATAAATTTGCAAGAAAAGCCCAATTTAACCATGAACTGCCACGCATAACTTTCTTAGCTCCAAACTCAGGGCCTTTGGGATTTTTATTCTTCCCCCATCTAAAATACGAGCCTGCATACCAGTCATTTACCCATTCATTGGCATTACCTGACATATTGTAAATTCCATACCTATTTGAACTCATTTTGTTTACTTCCACAGACTGCTTGGTAAGGTTATCATGAGCCATCCATACAGTTACTCCCGGAGAATAGCGCCTCATACCTCCTTTAATGGCTAACCTGCGGTTTCTACCCCCCCGCGCAGCCTTATCCCATTCTGCCTCAGTAGGAAGGCGATACCCCATTTTTTTAGCGTACAGATAGGCTTGATACCATGATACATTTGTTACAGGCTGCATATCTCTTGCAGAATAAGGGCTTATAACATGATTTTGAAAAACCTTTTTAAAGTTTTTATTCGTTGTTTCATATTTAGATATATAAAAAGAACTTACATAAACTCTTCTAGCAGGCCCCTCTCCGTCCTGTTGGGGTTTTAGGTTCATAATAAACCAGCCGCCGGGGATTTTAACAAAATCTCTGGGAATTATATACGGCCTCATTTTTACGTTCCAGGCCTTATTCTCCTGATTTACCCATATTTCCTCATAGCCGTAATATTTTTTACCGTTTACAATTTTTTGCAGCCATAATTCATGCATACCCATTGTAATATTTTTTAACTTTAAAGGAGTAAATCCAACGAATTTTTTATCAAGATAAACTTTGGCTTTCTTAAGGCTGGAATTAACGTATAAGACTGATAGATATTTCTGCATTTTAAAATCTATTTTGATATTTTTTCCCGGTTTTAAATCAACGATTTTAGTTGAACTTTTATATGTATCAAGCATAACCTTAATAAAATGCCTGCCTATTTTAACACCGTGTAAAACAACAGGAGTTTTTCCTATTTTTATTCCGTCAATTATTACATTAGCTGAAGGAGGAATAGAATCAACTTTCACCCTAACCTCTTTATCTTCGGAATGAGTTGAAGACAGTTTTTTTATTAGTTTTTTTTCTTCTAATGACAAAAGCGGCAATTTCTTTAAATGTTTTCTTTGTTCCCAAAACAATTTTTTAACATATTTAATACCTTCAGGTAATTCACCGGATTCTATAAACGGCTTTTTCTGACTACATTGTATAATCAAAAAAAACATTAATAATATAAATAAACTCTTAATTAGTTTCATTTTTTCCCCTTAATATTTTAATGAAAATTATAAAGTAACTCGTTGTAGATATAACGAGAAAAATTAATGATATAATTAATAAAATAAGAACAATTTTTTCAATTGAGACAATAAAACTTAAAATGAGTGAAAGAAAATATAAAGCTAAAAAACCCGTTGTCATTTTTCCCCATATATTTGATTGAACTACAATATCCTTTATTCTCTTGATAATCAATCCGCCAATGAAAATAATAATATCTCTGCTTATTAAAGTAATAATTAACCATAACGGAACTTTGCCTTTTAGGAATAAATAAATAACTATGGAAATTGTTGCAATTTTATCCGCAAATGGGTCTAAAACCTTGCCTAAATCTGTAATTTGATTAAGTTCGCGTGCAAGAAAACCGTCAAAAAAATCCGTTAACAATATTATGAGGCTAATTGAAATGGTTATAATATAATTTTTATTCTCAAAAAAAATAATTAACGGCGCAATTAATAAAATGCGGAGTAAACTTAAAATGTTAGAAATAAAAAATATTTGTTTAAATCTTATTTGCATCTTACTACCCAATAACAGTGTTTATTAATTTAACTAAAATAAAACAATTTATTAAATAAAATTTTATTAAACTATTAATTATATTAAGGTATTGACTTAATTTTTTTTTTATATTAGTCTAAAAATATAGAAAGGAGATATTGGTGCTAATTACTGTTAAAATAGTTGACATCTCTTTAAGTAATTTTGGATTTGTAGTTTTCTTAAAAGCTCAAGATGATAATAAAACTTTACCTATCTTTATTGGGGTGCCGGAAGCTCAGGCAATTGCTGTTCAGCACAACAAACTAAAAACACCGAGGCCGTTAACTCATGATTTATTAAAAAACGTTTTGGAATTACTCGATGTAAGAATTGTTAAAATCGTTGTAAATGATTTAATAGACAGTACATTTTATGCAAAAGTCTACTTTGAAAGGGAAGACGAAAAATTTATGGTTGATGCTAGGCCGTCTGATGCAATTGCGCTTGCATTACGTTTTGAAATTCCAATTTATGTTCATGAAAAAGTAATGACCGAAGGCGCTATTTTAATTGACAACTCAAAAGTAATAAAAGAAGAAGTTGAAGCTCAAACTAAAACACAATTGGAAATATTACAAGAACAACTCTCTCAAGCTGTTAAAGAAGAACGTTATGAAGAGGCTGCAAGAATACGTGATGAAATTAAAAAATTTAGCGAAAACAACTAAATTTTGCTGCCGGTAAATATTCACATTTAATAACGAAAATCAATACATCTTTTGAGCAATTTTATATAAGCGGGTAATTTCATCTTTAGGAATTGGTAAAGGATTACCAATATTTGAAGCATAATAAGATATTAATGCAGAATGTTCTATTTTCTCAAGATAATTATACGCTTTAAATAAATCCGAAGAATAAGTAACAGAACCATGCCTTTGTAATATTATAGCATTATAATCTTTTACCAAACCGCCAATGGATTTAGCTACTTCTTGTGTTGTCGGAGTCGCGTATTTGGCAATGGGAATTTTACCCAGCGTCAGCACTACTTCAGGCAGTAAAGGTTCATCAAAATTTTTTTCAACAATAGAATACGCAATACACATAGCAGGATGAGCATGTATAACCGCATTCACATCAGGCCTTTGTTTGTATATTTCCAAATGCAGATTTGCCTCCGAAGAGGGCTTAAGTTTTCCTTTTACAATTTTTCCGTTTTTATCAATAACAACGAGTTGTTTTTTCTTTAAAAACGCTTTGTTAATTCCTGAAGGAGTTATTAAAAATTCATTATTGGATACTCTTGCAGACACGTTTCCGTCAGTAGCAGCAATGAAATTTTTATAGCTTAACATTCTACATATTTTTATAATTTGTTTTCTTACTAATTTATTCTTCACTTTTTCCAAATTTAATCAACTTTTAATAAAATACAACTTAATACCATTAATTTTAACCCGATAATTTAATATACACTAATTAAAATAAATTGACTAGTATATTATTTACCAATATTTTAATTTAAATTTTATTTTTATTGAAATAAATTACATTTTTTGATTTAATAAGGTATATATGTCTGAAAAAAATATAGATAAAAATATATTAAATAAACTTGGAATAAATGATACCGATCAATTTGCAATAAATATTGATATTGATGAACGTAAAGACTTTCAAGAAAAAGTTAAACACACTAAAGGTAAATTCGGAAAAGACATTGCTATTGAAGATATACCTGATAAGTTTTTACCTGATGAAGAGCGTAAGAAAAGAGCTGAGTTTGAAAGAATTAATAAAAAAGAGTTAAACTGGTTATCATATATTTTTCATTGGATATTCAGGTTTGGATTTGCTTTCGGAAAACCAAAAGTTGTACAAAGACATGAAATAAAAAAATTATTACGTAATTCCGCAGAACTTACAGGTTTTTATAAAAATAGATATTTTACTGAAATTTTAGCTCAAAAACTGGATTTTATTTTTTTTAACGCGTATCAAATATTAGATCAATTAGACGGGCTTAACCCTTTTAGAAAGAAAAGTGAAGATCAATTTAAAGCGTTAAAAAAACCAATTAAAAAACAGCCGGATTTAAAAAATGATTTAAATTACCAATGGCAGTTATATTACTTAATAACACATAGTGAATCAAAAGACCTAAAACCAGCGTTTTCAAATTTGAGCGAAGACAAAATCTCAAAAATTATCGGTGAAATGCAGCCCCCTACTTTTAAAGACCATGTAAAAACAAATTTAAGTAAAGTATTAAATTCTCTTCAAGCGCAAAAAGAAAAGTTAGAAAAAGACTATAACATTCTAAAAAATCTTTATAAAATCATTTCCTATAATATGGAACCTATGATAGGAAAATTCCAACATAAATATAAAGTCGATATGCGTAAGTCTTCATTAAATTTTAAAAAAACGCATGAAGATAATATCAAGCAAGACTTAATTTCATACTTACGTTATATTTCACAATTTGACCCTAAAATTAATACCAGTTATTATTTTTCTCTATTTCAAATCTTAATATCTTTTATAAAAAAAGAAGTAAATAAAGAACTTAACGAAGAAGAATTAAAAGCCTTTTTCTTAAACATAATTTCCAATATACGGGAATTACTGGAAAATAAATATTCATTTAGAATAGGTAAGAAAAGAGGCAAAACCGACGCTTTAACTATCTGTTTAAAGGCATCTATGAAAAATGAATACTTTTACGTTGAAGAAAAATTTAGCGAAGAAACTTTTATTAAAGACTTTTTCGATAAATATAAAACAGATATCCGCAACTTAATAACGCGTATTCAAAAAGAAAAAATTGAAGAGCAAAAAACTAAAAAAATTGAAGAATTATTCGGCGGTGGGTTTGAAGAAGTCAACCCAACGTATACTTTTAAAAATAAAAAATTATTAGATGAATCAAGCAAATTTCAAACTACTTTCAATTACGTTAGAGATGTCAATGTAATATTGCTTTACATGAGGAAAAAATACACCCAGTATGAACAATCACTTTACGATGCAATTAACTCAAATATGCTCCTTGATACTTATATAAAAGGCAATGAAACAGAAGAATTCAATGGGATTCAAAAATGTTTAAAAGATATTTCAGATTTTATCCAGATGATAGTAGAACCGTTTATCAGCAATACCGCGGATAAATCACGAGAATCTCTTTATCAATTAATGGTTATGTATGAGGAAAGCCCGTCAACTTTTAATAAAGTAGGAATACTAGAAGACAGGGTTACAAAAATAGATATTTCAGCGCGCGCAATAATTTTAAAATTTAAAGAAACTTTTGGACAATTAAAACATGTTTTGGATTTAATCGTCCAGGCTGATAAAAATGCTGCGATATACAAACCTGATAAAAATTTCCAAAAATTATTTGCTAGTTTGCTAAAAAAGCTAAAAATCATAAAAAATAATATTGAGTATATACTTAGCGTTCTTGAAACAAATCAAGAGCAAACTACGGATATTACTTAAGTATAAAATATTAAGTTTATTTTAAATTCAATATAAAAAATATATTTTTTCTTGATTTTTAGATGCATGTATTTGTATTCTTTAATAGAACAGGAAAGAATAATGTTCGATAAGGTTATGGAAGAATATTTTAATTTGATACGTTTCAACTATAAACAGCAAAATCTATACCGCACAATGGCTTATGATTGGTTATTTGAGGGCTGTTTCATACGGCTAAATTCAATGATAAAATCAATGTATGATTTTGCAGAGAAATTCTACAACATTAATTATTCAGAGAATAATATCGGAAAAATTAACTCCACATTACAG
>CALGPD010000434.1 GCA_937960625.1 uncultured Spirochaetia bacterium
ACAGAAATATCCGCAAGTTTATTAATAATACAGCTGAAAGTTATTCAGGAATGAAATGGATTGATAAAGAAGATTTTAATATGTATACATTTGTAGGCAAAAATTTAGTTTCCAATTGTTTCGTTGCCGCATTAAGAATTTTGATCGGTATGGTAACATATAACATTGCACAAAAGTCATTGCCTAATGACTTTTCTATCAGAATTGCTTTAAATTACGGTGAAGCTAAATATGAGGCAAATAAAGAAGTTTTGGTATCAAGTTCTCTAAATTACAACGTGCATACTGTTAACTTTGACAGCCGTCCGGGATTATATGTTTCTGAGTTTTTTCACGCTAATATGGATGAGAAATCGCTTGGATATTTTGACTACGATTTTGAACTTGAAGGCATTCACAATCTTAAATTTACCCTATCTCAAGAAAATTTATAAAACATGAATTAAACTTTGTGCATTTCTCAAACCGATAATTTAAGTATGAAATTATTAAACACACTTTTATTAATTGTATTATTTTTATTTTCCGGGAATGCTGTATTTCCTCAAAACCAAAAATCTGTTCTAATTGCCCGCAACGATTCTATTCAAAGCTTGAATAGGGATATAGATAACGTGTTAATCCGTAGAATAAAAAGATTCCGGTATTTAAGAATTAATACAAGAAAACGTTATAGGAAAAGATATTATAGACCTAATAGAAAATATCGAAAAGTATCAAGACGCAATAGAAAAACGTATAAACGGGTTTCTTATATAAAATACATTTTTCGCAAAGGCGATACTCTTTATTCACTATCACGCAGATATAGGGTTAGCGTTAAATGGATAATTGAGGTAAATAACATTAAAAATCCCAGAGATATAAGTATAGGCACGCTAATTAAAATACCCCGTATTAATAACTCATCTTATGCAAGAACAAGACGTATAAAAGTAAACCGTAAGAAATTTAGAGTTAGCAGTAAAATACCTTTGTTTATTTATCCTGTTAGAGGGCGTTTACTATCCCGTTTCGGTTACCGCCGGCGTTCAAAATTTACCAGAAGATATAGTTTTCATCCGGGAATTGATTTAAAAGGTAAAATAGGCACTCCTATTAAGGCTTCAGCACCTGGCATAGTGGTTTTTTCGGGATACAGAAGAGGATACGGCAAGGTGGTTAAAATAAAGCATGTAAACGGATTTATGACGGTTTATGCGCATAATAAACGGAATTATGTTAGGAAAGGTCAAAGAGTTAGGCGCGGGCAGGTTATAGCGTGTATCGGTATGACCGGGTATACAACGGGAAGCCATGTCCATTTTGAAATACGTTACAAAAACAAGCCTAAAAATCCATTGCTATTTCTACGTAAATACGTTAGTTATAAATAATGCGTTATGAAAATCTTCACAATCATACTGTATATTCAGACGGTTATTATTCTCCTGATGAAATAATAAATCATGCAATTAAACTCGGAATGAACGGTATCGGTATTTCCGATCACTATGAAACGCGAAAAGTAAAATCGGTTTATGATTTATCAACGTATTTTACTGCCTTAAATAAATTGAAATTGTATTATAAAGGCCGTATAAATGTTTATGTTGCGCTTGAAATTGATTTTTCTTCCCGCACTGATTTCGGAAAATTAGAAAAGCGTAAGGATTTTATTATAGAAAATTGCGATTACCTTTTATTTGAATATGTAGGGAATGAGTTGTGGAGTGATTTGGAAACCGGTTATTTCTTTGAGGTAAGGCATTGGTTTGACAGCATTCCGGTGGGCTTTGCCCATACTTTTATTGAAAGGGATTTGCTCCCTAAAGTTGATAATCTTGCCCAAAAACTAAATAAAGCCAACGTGTTTATCGAACTATGTGCTGGAAATAGGAACCTACATCAAGGGTTGCCCAATTTTATTTCCATGAAAGACTTTGCGGTTAAAAACCGTGAAATTTTATTTTTCTCCGCTGCTACTGATACTCACAACGATATTGAACAGATGTCCTATGCGGCAGATGCGTATAATTTTATTAAAACCAACGCGTTGCAATTATTTAGACCTGAAATTAAGTATCCTTAGAATTATTAATTAAGTAATCTCAATCATTTTCATTTCACATTTTAAAAATTAGCAGTATATTAAATTAACCAATAGTTTAATTAAACGGGGAAATTTTGAATTACAAAGAATGTGAAATCATTGCAAGCGAGCTTAATGCTGTTTTATCAGGGAGCAAGTTTCAAAAAGTAAAAGAAAATGAAAACGGTGATTTTTACCTGTCGTTTTATAAGTCAGGCACTAGCTATGATTTGCTTTTAACCGTTAATCCTCCATATCCGCGAATTTATCTTACAACTGCAAAGCCCGCTAAATCAAACGCGCGGAATTTTACAATGTATCTTAGAAAACACGTTATTGGTAAAATAGTAGAGTCTGTTAATGCAATTCAAAACGAACGCGTTGTTCAAATAAAGTTTCATGAATTAAAACTCGTGGCCGAGCTTTTCCCCAGAGGCGGCAACGTCTATGTTCTTAATCATAATAATAACGTTTTATATTCTTTAATCCCTGTTGACTTTGAGGTTTATAGTTTATCACCGGCTGAAAAAGTGCCTGAAATAGATGCTCCGGATATTCCGGCAGATAGGCTTTATAACGAGGTTCTTGATGAGAAATATAGTTCGCTGATTGAAGAAAAAGATTACAACGCTCTGAAATCACGTGTTGTAAAAATGCTTAACAAAGAAAAAAAGCGTGCTGAAAAGAAACTCGTTAACGTTAAAAAGGATTTAAACAATTCGGAAAAAGCAGGAGCTTTTCAAAAATATGGTGATTTAATTAAAACGTATTTTTATGATATTAAAAAAGGGATGAAAGAATATACTTGTATTGACCATGAAGCCGGAGAAAACGTAAAAATACCTCTTGATACAAAACTGTCCGCTGAAGAAAACATGAAAATGTATTATAAAAAAGCCAAGAAAATAAAGCAGGGCAGGGAATATGTTGAAAGCAACGTAAAAAGAGCGGAACAGCAGTTAAAAACCATTACCCGTTTTTATGATAGTGCCCAGGCTGCCAATGATTTATTTGAGATTAACTCGTTGCTTGATAATATGCAGAAGAATAAATTTTTACGCCGTGTTGCAGGTAACGTGTTAATGAAAAAAGGAAAAGCTAAAGAACAGAATAATACTCCATACCGAAGTTTTTCTACCGAATCAGGCCATGAGATTTTTATAGGCCGCAGCGATGAAGAAAACGACAAATTGACTTTTACTTTTGCAAACGGCAGGGATTTATGGTTTCACGTTGCTGATTACGCAGGTTCTCATATCGTTGTTCCGGTTAAAACTAAGGATGAGGAGATTGATATTGGCGTTATAAACGATGCCGGTTTGCTTGCAGTTCATTACAGCAAGGCAAAAGGCATGGATGCTGATGTACATTATACTTTGCGCAAGTTCGTTACGAAATCAAAAGGTATGCCTAAAGGAATGGTTAACGTTTCAAAATTTAAAACACTTTTTGTGAAATACGATAAAGAACGTATAAGGGATTTAATGGAAATGAATAAGTGATTTAACTTCTAATTACTTTCAATTTTTTCTTCATCCTCGGTCACGGTTATAACCTGAGAATTAGTAATTGGAATCAATTTTATTTTGGATTCATATTGTTTAATAATTTCTTCAACAATTTCTTCAAATGGATAATTCGTATAATGTGGAACAGGGTAAAAATTTACAATACTAAGGGCATTGTAATCTGTTAATTCTTGTGCCTTTGTACAATCATCCATTTTTTTTATATATTCAATATTCGGAGAAAGAATAACAGAGCCCGCAGAAGACCCGATGTAAATTTTTCCATCGTTGATTTGTCTGGAAATGATTTTATCAGTCCCGGTTTTTTTCATTTCTTGTAATAAATAAAAAGAGTTGCCACCTGCAACGAAAATATAATCGTTGTTTGTTAGTTTATCAGATATTTCTTTACTTGTTGCATTTGTAATTTCCAATTCATCTATTTTCAATCCTAATTCTTTAAGGGCTTTTTTATCATCTTCAACGTAAAATTTGATTTCTTCCAAAATGCTTGCAGTTGGGATAAAAGTTATAGATTTTCCTTTGGGGTTTTCATTAGCAAAATCCGGGAACAGATTATATACATCAGCAAATGATGATGATAAGAATAATTTTTTCATTTTTTATCCTTTTAATTTTTATAAATATAAACTCGCGTTATGTAAAGTGGAAAAATATTATTTTTAGAAATTTTAAATTATTATGAAGATTTTTATAATATTAAAACTACTTTATCCCGAACTCTGCCTTAAGTTTCATTAGCTCAGCCATTTCGTTTTCGTCCCAGCCTTCGGGAATTTCCATTGCTTCACCTTTCTGAACAGGCTCAGCGCTAAAATGAACATCATTGTTATTGATGTCGTGATTATCACTAATCGGTTCGTAATTAACTTCATGCCGGTTTTCTTCAAAAAACCTCGGAACCTTTACAAACAACGGGCTGTTTGAAATGAATTTTATTAATACAACGAGGAAAATAATACCGAAAATAATACTGATTGCAATGCGGGAAGTCCTGGCGCCGTCTTTTACTTTGTTATAACTGAAATTTCTACGTTTTTCATAGTTTTCAATCAGCTTGTCGGCTTTTTTATCAAATATGCTTCTATCAGGCATGTTAATAATAATTTCTCCGGGTTTTTTTAATCCCTGACGTCTTGCCATTTTTTCATATAAAAACTCAGGAGTGTTTTTATTCAAAATCCTGCTTCTTCTCTGGTCATTTTGATTTCTAACAGTTGAGAATCTTTTTTCAAGTTTTGTTAGTTTTTCTTGTTTTGTTTGAATAGTGAAAATAGCAGAGTCGGAAGCTAAAACAGTGGCGAGCATCAAGATAACTATTAATAAAGCGACAAAAGGAACGAAAAAATTAATACTTAAAAATCCGCCCCGTCTTTTTTTACTCTGAGCAAACTTATTTCTATTGTAAGCCGCTTGTTTCTGCGGTTTATTTGGTTTTTGTTGAATATACTGATTTTCTATTTTCACGTTTTCGCTCTCCTGTTTTCGTTACCTCGTTATTATTTTCGGACGAAACGCAAAATGCATTATACTTTATAGTAATATTTT
>CALGPD010000435.1 GCA_937960625.1 uncultured Spirochaetia bacterium
TAAATATCTCCTAAACCTCCGCGTTCCTCATCTTCCCTCCGCGTGAAATTCTTCTTCTCCCATCCTTTATGAATCCCTCTTCATCTGTGGGCAGATTCTTCTCTTTATCTCGAGTGGATTTTACATCAATGCTGGGGGGGAATAAACACTGAAAAATTATTGCGGTTCGCCAGAGGTTGATTTGTTTTTCTTGTAGTTTTTTATCTGTTTTAAAATCCCTGAAACGCCTTTACTGTCAGGGAATTTTTGTATCATTAATCCTATACCGCCCATAAAAGCGTGTCCCAATACTTTTGATAAATGAAGGATTAATCCTCCCGCGATTGCAATGTTTTTATCTATGCCCACAGCAACGGAACTTAAGAAAAAACTGTAATGAAACGTGCCTATAAAGCCAACACTAACGGGTATATTCATGCCGATTGTGGTTACTCCTAAAATAAAACACATTTTACTGATTGAAACGTTTAAACCAACACCGCGTACAGTTAACGTGAAAAAAATCAAATACACTGCCCATAATACACAGCTTATTATTAAAGCCGCAGCGAAAACTAAAGGGCGTTCAAAAAAGCTTTTAACTTTTACGTTAAACCCTTGATAGAAATTTATTAATGAACGGTTAAAAGGCAGTTTGGATAATCCTTTTATAATAGCTTTTTGCATTTTTTCAAATTTTATGGATATGATTAAAACAACGAGTATTAATGTGAATAACGCAAATGGTATTATCAAAAGCTTTTTTATATACGTTGGTATTACAGACAACGAGAATACCGGGACAATAGCAAGCATTAACACGATAAACGTATCGTTAAGTTTTTCAACAACCAGAGTCGCGAAAGCGTGTGAAGCTTTGTAATCATCTTTAACAAGATAACACCTTAACGCATCCCCCAAACGGAAAAAAACCAGGTTGAATATGTATCCTGTCATTATTGTGATGCTCAATTTAAGCCAGCTTAAACCCTTTCCAAGCAGCTGCCTTGTACGGAAACCCATAATAAAATACGAACCCATGTGAACAAGCGCACCGGCTAAAATTAATGTGAGGTTTGATTTTTTTAGTATTTTTGAAAGCGCGTTTAAATCCGTTTTCCTGAACGTAAGGTACATTAACCCCGCGCTTAGGATAATACCGATTAGGATTTTAACAGTAAGTTTTATCGTTTTTTTCATTATTTTAATTTAATAAAAACGGAAAAATAAACTATTACGGAAATAAAAATTTATTCCAACCTTGCCGTAAAACTAAACCAACGTTTTTAACAATTATTTTTATTTGCTTATGTCCGGTATTTTCCGTTCGTATAATCCGGCAATGCCTTTTAAACCCGCATCGGCTTTTTTTGCGCTCATATGCGTTTTGATTATATTAAGTTTCCGGTTGGATAAAAATTGAAGAGTGAAAACACTACCGTCGTGGGTGTAAAGCTCATAAAGGTTTCTGCCGCGTAATATCATACTTTTTAATTGAAAACTCGTTGTCTTTCCCATAGAACTAACGTAAAGATAGCTTAAATCTATATTCGCTAGCAGGTATGCTCCCGTTTTACTGACCCATTTGCCGCGGAAATCCATTCCAATAGCATAACCCCTTAGTATAATTTCTGATTTTCTAATCCTGATTATGGTTGTGCGCCGCTCAGTTGATTTCACCATACCGTATTCCGGCACCCAGCCCGTGTTTGATGAAACACCGCTCCAGTTTCCGCTGTAAACGATTTTATACCATTTAACTCCTCCCACTTCACCGTTTGTCTGCTCAATAACATTAACCGGAGTAATTTTTCCGGATGGAATAAAATCTTTGTGTTTCACAGGCTCCCTGTCTGGTTTTTCCCTTAGCAGAACGTAATCATTGAAAATCACGCTGTTTTTGCCCTTTGTAATAAGAGGGCGTTTACCGGGTTTTCCTTTTTTATTAATAGCGCGGTCAGCATAGATTTTATCACGTTTTATATAAACAACGTCCCATTCGGGTGCGCTAGTATAGCCGTTTTTAATTAATATAATAACGAACATTATTACGTTGAAAATAAACCAGAACCATAAAAGGTTTTTCAGCCAATTTTTATAAACTATATCCTTGTTTTCAAGCCTGACAATTTTAGGGTTACGCTGCATGCTTTGAGAGTTTACGTTTTCCACTATTATTACATTATACCTGATATTTAAAAAATCAAGAAGTTATTTTTGATTTTTATAATTCTTTAGTTTATGGAAGAAAATACTTTAATGGGATGTTGTGTACTATTGTGATGTTATTAAACTATGGTTTATAATTAATTCTCAGAGGTTGATTTTAGAAAACATAATTTCGTTTATCTTACAAAGGTTGTAAGAATTTGAGAGCAGCCTATAAACAACGAATAAAAATATTGAATTAAATTGTTGAATTGCTATTTTAAATTATATTTAACTTTATAATAAGCAGAAAAAACGTATTTAGGAGTAAAGAAATGGTTTACGTTGATTATATAGAAGAAAAGCATCTTGAAGAATTAGCCGTTTTATATGAAGCTCTTTCAAAAATGCCTTCAAATATTGATAAGATGAAACAAACTTTTAACATTATGAGCAAGGACCCTAATTATCATTTACTCGGTGCATTTACTAAAAATGACAACAAACTGATCGGCACTTTAGTTGGATTGGTTTGCCGAATTTTAGCTATGGATTGTAATCCGGTTATGTTTATGGAAATGATGGTTGTTTCAGATGAATGGAAAGGTAAAGGCGTGGGCAAAAAACTTCTAATAAGATTGGAAGAAATTTCTAAACATAAGGAATGCTTTTTTATACAATTCTGTTCATCAATGTTCCGTAAAGAAGCACACGGCTTTTATGAAGCAATGGGATATAAAAACGATGTAGTAAAAGGTTATAGAAAGTATTTAACTGATTTAATAATGTCTGAATAAACGTTGTGTTTTGCCTAATGTGAATGTATCTAAATTAGCTTCCGAACTCTCACTAAAACATCGTATAAATCCCCTTTTTATTTAAAGTTTGTAAAAAAGGGGAACTTTTTTTACTGTTAATTATTAATATTCGGTAAAACATAACCCGTAAATATACTTTCATCATAAAGTGTCCAAATATGATTTTGATATAAATAGTTTTTATAGACATTATAATATGGAGCTCCGCTGTCCCGCTCCAAATAATAATTGTTTGCGCCATAGCTCTCCGGGATTTCAAAATATGACGCGCTTCCAAGCCGGGATGTATTGATGCATTCAGGATGGCCTTGCCCAATCGTGTCGTAACAATAATCAGGGTAATCGTACCTTGCATAAATACAATAATACTTTATTGTAGGGCTGTTCGGTGTATAATTTGTTACACTATCCACACGGTTAAAGTTATTGGCAGCGGTTAAATTGTATAGGCCGCTGTCTGAATCATAATCATCGCCGCTGGTTACATTTTTTCCAAGTCCATAGTTTGGAGCGGATAATAATACTATACTGCCGATTTGCGAAAATTTTCTATCAGATGTATTAAAAGTTCCATTGGATTGAAAACCAAGAAGGTAGCCTCTGGCCATTAAGCATCCCTGGGAAATTGCGATTATATCAACTTTTGATACTCCGGTATATTGAATTACAGCGTTGATGAAATTTCTTACATCGTCTATGTTTGCTCTAACCCCATTATAGGTTGCTGCTTCTCTATTTCCATAATCATCGTGTCCTTGATAACTCAGCGCCCATATACACGCATCAGGGTAACCCGCGTCTTTTAATCCTTTACGGTATGCAAATCCTGTTAATACTTCGTTATCCCATGTCCGGTCAGCAGAGCTTCCGTTACCGTGAATGAGAATAACAACGCGTTTTCCTGATGAAGATATTATTGCCTGATTACCTGATTTATCCGTTGTTGTATCCCCGCCGAATCCTTTAATGTATGTACCTGTCCCCTGTCCGCCGCTGTCAATAATGGCGGGAAAATCACTTGGATATCCTAAAGATAAAGAGGAAACTTGCGGAGTGGATTCTTCCGGATTAGACCCGCAAGAATTAAAGATTAACATTAAAGCTATTAATAATACCATGTTTATTTTTTTTATTTTCATATTTTCCCCGAATTTTTACATACTTTTTCTATTATATTATTACGTTTTATTTTATATGGGTAGGCAAATTTTTTCTGAAAACAGAAATTTTTAATTATAAACGTAAAGATAAATCAATTGTTAGTTATGGAAAGTTGAAATCAAATGGAAGGTATTTGAAAGTAATATATAGAAAAAGTAGTATTCAAAATGTGATTATATATTTTATTATTACTGCTTTTGATTTGGAAGATAAAAAAATTATTCAATACATTGATAATAATATAGATTATTAAAATGGAAGGGTTATTCGTACGAAAAGATATATCAAACAGTCTACTAAATATATGTCAACTCAGGATGTTGATGAAATAATTAGTGATGTTGAACGTGAAGAAAGTGAAATAGAATATTTAAATAAGTTAGAAAAGAGTGAGCCTGTATTTGATGACGGTGATGAAATAATTGTTGGAACTGATAACACTGACCAGTTAAAAAATGAATTAAAAGCAGAGATTATACGTCAGGGTTATAAATCCGTTACAGAGTTTGCAAAAAAAAATCACGGCAAATATAAAGCCGGTACAATTAGAATGAATTTAGCCAAAAATGATAGAAATTCTGAAGTTGTTTTAGCTTATGTTGCTAAAAAATTAAGTTTCCGTAATAACAAAAAAATAAGCTACGAACTGCAAAAATAAATATTTCAATATGATAAACTGAATGAGGAAATTAATCTGAATCACTAAGTTTTTTTAACTCATGCCTGCACTTGTTCGCGAGTTTGGTAAAATCTCCATGATACATTTTCCCAAGGCTTTTCCCCATCATGTATAAATCTTTGGTTTCTTTAAGAAAATACCTGGCTTTTTTATTCAAACCGGTTTCACAGTTTTTTAGAAAACTTATTTTTTCCTCTACAGGAAAGTCAAGTTTATTAATAAAATCAAACGCATATTCTACGTCGTTGTAATAATCCAGTATCTCGCCTGACTGCTCATATATTTCATCCGAACGCTCGGCATAAATAGGCACGTTGTAGAGCATATAGTTATTCATTGATTTTAGCGCAAGGCTGTATTTTTCGTTT
>CALGPD010000436.1 GCA_937960625.1 uncultured Spirochaetia bacterium
GTATACGCTTCTGTGTTGTAGTCTTCTAATTTTTTATCATCAACATAGTATACTTTATCTGCACCGTATTCAAACAAAGTGTTTGATTTATCTTTTATATTGCTTCCAATAATTACTGCTGATAAACTGCATCCGAGTTTTTCTGCAAGTTTTTTACCTTCGCCTAGAAGTTCAAATGCAACTTTTTGCAGTTCGCCGGAGCGCTGTTCAGCATAAACCATTATTCCTTTATAATCTTCAATAGACATATTATTAACCTCCATATTCCTATATAAAGCTTTTTTCTTTTAAGCGGACTTTAAGTTCGCGCGCCTGCTCAGAAGGGTCACCGTTTAACATTTCAGCTTCCCTTGAAATTGTAGGAGAAAAGCTTTTAAAAACTTTTGTTGGAGAACCTTTTAAACCTAATCTTTCCAAATCAAGGTCTAAATCATCTACTCCCCATACCACAATTTCTTTACCTTCACCGTTAATTGCATCGAATAAATGTTTCATATTAACGTAACGCGGTTCATTTAAATCTTTGATTACGGTTAATAATACAGGAGTTTTAACTTTAATCTCAAAATAACCGTCTTCAAGCGCACGATGAACAACGATATCATCACCGTTTAATTTAAAATCCTTAACATAAGTTACCTGAGCGATATTAAGTTGTTCAGCTATCTGAGGCCCAACCTGTGCGGTATCTCCGTCAATAGCTTCCCTTCCCGCGAAAATTATGTCAAACTCACCGAGTTTCTTAATTGCGCTTGTAATTGTGTAAGAAGTAGCAAGAGTGTCAGCTCCGCCGAACTTTCTATCTGTTAAATGAACAGCTTTATCAGCGCCCATGCCTAAAGCCTCATATAAAACCTTATCTGCCTGAGGCGGGCCCATGGTTATTACAGTAACTTTCGCGCCGGTTTCTTCTTTAATCCTTAATGCCTGCTCAAGCCCGTGCTTATCATCAGGGTTCATTATGCTTGGAATACCCTGCCTGATTAAAGTACCTGTTTCCTGGTCTATTTTAATTTCCGTTGTATCCGGAACCTGTTTTACTAATACAAATATATTTTTAATTGCCATTTGTTTCCTCCTAACTTAGAACGCTTGCAGCGATTACCATTTTTTGTACTTCAGATGTACCTTCATAAATCTCAGTAATTCTTGCGTCACGGTACATTCTCTCAACCGGATAATCTTTAGTAAATCCGTATCCGCCGAACAGCTGAATTGCTTTGTGTGATACAAATGTTGCTGTTTCCGAAGCGAAAAGTTTTGCCATGGCTGCTTCTTTACTAAACGGCTTATTATTCCATTTTAACTCCGCTGCCTGATAAATAAGCAATCTTGAAGCTTCAATTTTTGTCGCCATTTCAGCAACATACCATTGTAAACCCTGTTGTGCTGATAAAGGCCTTTTGAATTGTTTACGTTCTTTCATGTACTGAACTGTTTCATCCAACGCGCCTTGTGCTATACCTAAAGCCTGAGAAGCAATACCAATCCGGCCGCCGTCAAGCGTTTTCATGGCAATACCAAAACCTTTGCCTTCTTTACCGAGTAAATAACTCTTTGGAATTCTCGCGTTTTCAAAAACAAGTTCGCCGGTGCTTGAACCGTTGATACCTAATTTCTCCTCGATTTTACCAATTGTAAAACCCGGTGTATCAGCCGGAACTATAAACGCGCTTATACCTTTTACACCTTGAGTTCTATCTGTCATCGCAAAAACAATATAAACATCCGCGTATTTCGCGTTGGTAATAAAAATCTTGCAGCCGTTTAAAACGTATTCATCACCGTCTAAAACTGCTGTTGTCTGTTGAGCAGACGCGTCGGTTCCCGCGTTAGGTTCTGTTAGGGCAAAAGCTCCCCATTTCTCACCGGAGGCCAAAGGAACGAGAAACTCCTGTTTTTGTTCTTCAGTCCCGAACTTCAAAATCGGGTCACAGCAAAGAGAAAGATGCGCTGATAACGCAACACACGTTGTGGCGCAATATCTCGCGATTTCTTCAAGCGCGATTATATACGATAAATAATCTCCGCCCGAACCACCGTATTCCTTTGGAATACCAATACCGGCATAACCAAGGCTTCGTAATAAAGCGATGTTTTCTTCCGGATAACGGTGTTCTTTGTCTATTTCTTCTGCTTTGTCTTTAAATACTTTTTCTGTGATTTCTCTAGCAAAATCACGAATCATGTCATGATTCTTAGAAAGTTGTGTCATTTCACCATCTCCCTGATAATTTATTTTTCAAAGCCTAATCCGTTGCATAGGCTATTGTTTTCTTAATATTGTTTTGGACATTAAAATATCTTAGCTCATATTAGAACAAAGTATAGTTTTTAAATTGGATAAAAAAAATATATCTTTAGTTAAATTCTTTTGTTTCTTTGCTAACTTTAGTTAATTTGAAGGGAATTGTGGATTTAAACCAAAAAAGCCGTCCTTTTTAGGACGGCTTTGGTTTATTAAAAAGCAAAATTATTTTTTAATACCGCGGTACATATCACGTTCGTTGTATTGGGAATCTTTTTGGCGGCGGCCGACCGGTGTACACGTTATCATAAACCCGCCCCGGTGCGCGTTTCTGTTCGAATAGAATTTCATAAAAAATGCCAGAACAAATGGGCGTGAGCCGCCGGGGTTAATATAGAAATAATCTCCGGGCTTAACGAAAACAAACCTTTCAGCCATACTGTCTTCTTTATTATTAACAAAGTGTATAAAAATACCTTTAGCCCGTGTTCTTCCAAAATATGCCCGGCCTGAAATGGACACGCGGTATTTCAATCTTTGATTCAACTGTATGAAAGCAAATTTACCCCTTTTATATTGGTCAATGCAATTCGCTCTAGCGCTAACGTAAAATTTCAGGGTTCCGGTTTTTGCAAGCATTTTTCCTGTGCCCGCGAACACGATAACGAATATTAAAATTGAAAAATATATTTTCTTCATTATTTTCACCTCAATTTGTAATCACGAATATATTAACACATATGTCTAAAAATTTGCAACGAAAAAACAAATAATAACGATAAAATTTATTCCCGTTTTCAAGTCAACAAAGAATTCCACGCAAAGTTCGCAGAGTGAGAATTAGTAATAGTATGGGGTATTAAGAAAAACACCAACCGCCCTCTTTATTAAA
>CALGPD010000437.1 GCA_937960625.1 uncultured Spirochaetia bacterium
ATTAAAGCCGGTTTTGTTTCAAGGTTTATTTGTGGTTTTGGTATTTTACCGAATAGTTCATATATCTTTACTGCGATATTCGCGATAAACTGTGCAACCACTAAAACGCAAATGGAACCCAGAACAACGAGTAAAACGTTTTTAAAAGAGGGCATTCGCAAACTGAAAATTTCACGGATTTTATGCCCTGTAGTTTGTGTATATATTACCGGGATTACTGATAAAAATATTATTCCGTTTGGAATTACAGCGTATACTCCAAGCGGAAAGCTGAGTAAAATCGAAAACAACGCATAGAAACAGTACGTTGCCAGAAAAAACACGTTGACTTTAAATAATTTCTCATAATCAATGTTTATCATAACTATATTCTCACTTTTTCAATTTCTTGATCGGGCAATTCATCCGCGTTAATGGTTTTTGTTTCTTTACCCGTTTTAAATATAATTCCTTTTTCCCCTTTGCCGTCACAATACCGGGAAACAATTTTGGCCGCCTTTTCCACATCTTGTTCTGTGTATTCGCCGATTAATAACCCTGAGGGACCCGGGATTTCGTATTCCGGGAAAATAATATCACCGAGTTCTTTGTATCTTTCAATTTCATTGTTTTCCTGTTCGTTTCTGCCAATAATCAGTTTTAAGTTTTGGTTTAAGCGGAAATGCCTTCCTACGTTTAAAAGGTTAATATGCCCGTAGTTGTCTGTTTTATAATGTTCAAAATAATCACTGATTTTTTTAGAAAACACAGGGTCTGTTAACATGCATCCTCCGCCTGAATGCGCTTTGATTTTTAATCTGTATTCTTTAATCAGGTCCTTTTGCGCGCTCCTTGACCTACCGGAAATTTCTAAAAGATCATCCCGGCTTATTATTCCCTGCTTTTCCATTTCCGTAGCTTCTAATATTTTACCGCTTAAAGGGCGCAGAACCAAGCCCTTTACTCCGGCGTTTTTATCAATACGGTTAAGGGTGTGTATGTTCTGGGACATGGGGCGTTGGCCCGCAACTTCACCACTTACAATAAAATCAGCGTCAACAAAGCTTAGGAATTGTTTTGCTTTTTGGAGGAAGAAAATATGGCAGTCAATACATGGGTTGAAATTTCTACCATACCCGAATTTTGGCTTTCTTAATACCTTAAGGTATTCCCTGCCGCAGTCAAGCACTGATAATGGAATTTTGATTACCTTTGCGATTTCAAAGATTTTATCAATCCTTTCGCTTTTTCTCCCTGTAAAGAAAATAGTATTTATAAATAAACCGTGTATTTCAATACCCATATCCATGGCTATTTTTGCGGCAAGAACGGAATCGTTTCCTCCTGATATAAGCGCAACGGCTTTTTTACGCATGTTTGACCTCAACCATAAAAGTGTGAGAAAAGAATAATTAAATAAACTATATTGGTCAACCGTTTAAACAGCCAACAAAAAATTGGTTTAAGTGTTTTTTTTTACAATTTTTTAAATAATAAAATGAATTTAGTTGTTTATTTTTTTGCTGATTTTTTGGAGGAAATTATGAAAGAACGGTTTTTCTGGTTTATGTTGTCATCCATAAAAGGGTTGGGCATAAACGGAGTTACTAGAATTTATAATAAATACGCCGCGCTTGGCTTATCAGAGCATGAAATTTCTAATCTTTCTGCTGAAGAATTGTCAAACGAGTTTAATATAGAACTTGATATAACAGAAAAAATAAAAAACATTTATTGCTCTAACGAATTAAGATTGTTGTATGATAAAGTATTAAATGCGGGTATTAATATACTTTTACCCGGAGATAAATATTATCCTGAGAGAATAAAACAAATTTATAAATTACCGCCATTGTTATATGTTAAAGGAAATATAAGCTTGTTAAATAATTCGTGCATAGGTATTTCAGGCTCAAGAAACGCAGGCGATGAAGGCAGACGGTATTCATATACTCTGGCGGGTAAGGCAACGGATGAACACCTTACAGTGGTAAGCGGTTTTGCTAGAGGGATTGATGAATCTGCTCATTTCGGCGCTATTTCTAACGGCGGTTCTACTATTATTGTATTGCCAACGGGTATGTTTACTCATTGGAAAAAAGACGCGTTGTTTGAAAACGAAGATGCCTGTTGTACGGTTTCAATGTTTTTCCCAACGTTAAAATTTAATAAATGGACAGCAGTAGCAAGGAATCATTTAATCGCGTCTTTGTCTGATATAATGTTCATAATTGAAGCCGATAAACCTTCCGGGTCTTATATGCAGGGAAAAATCAGTTTAAAGCTTGGCCGGCCCATCTTTGTGTTTGACAGGGATTTTAAAGGGAATAAAAGTTTAATTGAAAAAGGCGCGGCACCGGTTAATATTCACACTGTTGATAAAATCTTTAATTCCTTGGAATTCTTTTTCCCTTCGATTAATTTTATTAATAGCAAGTATGAGGTTACTGAGATATGGGAAACAAAGGCGGTGTAAGCTTTAGTACGGATTTATTCTATGATTGTCCGGGGCCTTTAAGTATTTCAAATAATGACGTTAAAGATTTTATGAGTGATGCTGAAAAAGCGTATATAACTATTAAAGATGGAGAATCTCCGCTATTATTTGATGATGATAACCTAATGACCGGTTGGATTAATCTTCCGGCTTATTATATAGAAGAAAAGAAAGATTTCCTAAAGAATATAAAAATTGCTGCGGAACAATTTAATAAAAACATTGATGTTTACGTTTCAATAGGCACCGGCGGTTCATATTTAGGTATTGAAGCGGTAATTAACGCGCTTTTACCTGATTATTATAATCAGCTTACTAGACAAGATAGAAATTGTCCTGAAATCTATTTTGTTGGAAATCACATGGACAGTGATTCTATTTATTCTCTTTTACGTTGTTTTAAGGACAAACAGATAGGTATAAATGTTATTTCAAAATCTGGTACAACAACCGAGACAGCTGTTGCTTTTAGAATATTAAAAAATTTCATTAAACAGCAGCAGAGCAGCCCTGAGAAATTTACAATAATTACAACGAATAAATCATCAGGTTCTTTAAGAAAATTAATTAAGAAAAACGGATTTAATGAAAATTATTTTTCATACGATGATTTGGAAGAATTTGTTATACCGCCAAATATAGGGGGAAGGTTTTCAATAACGTCTCCTGTCGGATTGTTTGGAATGGCTGCTGCAGGTATTGATATAACCGGTTTTATCAAAGGCGCTTATGACATGCAAAAGTATATTGATAAAACAAAGAGTAAAAATAACCCCGCAATTTTACGCGCTGCTTTGAGAACTGCAATTCAGAGCAATGGAGTAAAAATTGAAAACATTGTAAGCACGCAAAAAGCCCTTTACGGATTATGCCGGTGGTCAAGGCAACTTTGGCCGGAATCCGAGGGTAAACAGGGCAAAGGGTTATGGGTTTCACATGGTTTTTACACTGAAGACGCACACAGTATCGGGCAGTTGATTTCAGACGGGCAGAGAAATTTGATTGAAACTTTTCTTACTCTTGAAAAACCGGTTAATGAAATCCCTATCCCAAGAGATAAATACGCTGATGATGGTCTGGAGCATTTAAGCGAAACAGATAAAAATGTTTCTTTTATTAATGATTGTGCGGTTAAAGGCTTGATGTATGATCATTATAATAGGGGAGTTCCTATATTTGAATATAAGTTTTCAGAAATGAGCGCATATAATCTTGGGCAGTTTTTTCAATGTGAAATGAATGCTTGTTTAACCGCATGTGTAATGCAGGGAATAAACGCGGTTACGCAACCCGGAGTTGAGGGATATAAAAACGCAATGTTTGCGTTATCCGGTAAACCGGGTTACGAAGGCAGCCAAAAAGAAATAATAGATTTCTTTGAAACTAAAAATATTTAATAGTTATTATTTTGGATTACCTATAATGCCCGGCCAGGTTCCAAAGATATAATCAAAACTATAAACACTGTTACTGTTATAAAGATTAATTTTATAAATTTTATTTGTTCCACTCCTATTACTTGCGAAATATACATGACTGCTGCTTTGCCATGCAGGATTGCAATCGTCTGCCGGGTTGTTAGAGATATTGGTTTGGTTAGAACCATTGCTCTGCATAGTATAAATTTCTGTATTAAAATCTCTATTTGAAGTAAATGCGATTAAATCCCCATAAGTTGAATAAGTCGGCTGCATATCATCTGCGGGATGATTAGAAATATTAACTTTACCGGTTCCATCACAATTCATGGTATAAATCTCATAGTTGCCGTTTCTGTTTGTTGCAAAGGAAATTTTTGAACCGTCCGGAGACCATGTGGGCATTGTATCCGTTGCAGGGTTATTTGTTAATCTTGTGATAATATAATCTTCTAGATTTATAGTATAGATTTCATCATTTCCGTTTCTGTCACTTACAAATGCTATTTTTTTACCGTCCGGTGACCACGTGGGAAAAGTATCTTTGGCAGAATGGAATGTGATTTGGATTTTATTGTTTCCAGATGAATCCATTGTAAAAATGTTATAGTTGCCGCTATTATTATATGCAAAAGTAATTTTATTTTCTTTTGGAGAATAGCTTGGATGTAAAGAATCATAATACGTCACTTTTTTAGCGCCTGATTTATCAGAGTAAATATAAATCCGGAAATTATAAACAAAGCCGAGGAAATAATAATCCTGCTGCGTGCCAGTGTTTGTATATTCATCATCCGGTGAAGAAACTTCCTGAGTACAACTCGCTGATGAAGATGAATCCGTACAGCCTGAATTTGTATCGTCATCCGTATCACTGTATTCATAATTTGTATTTTCTTCATCTTCATCATCGTAATCCTCATCCTCATCCTCGTCTTCTTCATCATTGATATTATCATACCACCATGAATCCTCTTCATCATCTTCAGTATCACTATTTGTTTCAGTAGTTTCCGTGTTTTCCGATGTGCATCCTGTTGATGCATCATCAGTATCATTGTTGTCATCACATGCGATATTCGTTAGCATTAGTAATATTGCAAAAAATATTGATAAAATTTTAAAGCCTCGAATTTTCATATTGTACTCCGGTAATATTATTTACTGAATATACATTCAAAAACTGTGCCATTTTTATTAAATTGCAGTATTGTTTTAATTACTTATTTCGTAAGGTGTTATGGTAATTGATGTTTATATGTTAATGATTTCAGCAAATTGTGTGTTTTTTTTGCAATAAAAAATAACGAAATTTGTGGTTATTAAGACACAGACTAAATAGTTAATTCAAGGCCTTCCCGGGCAAGATAAACGTTTAAATCAAAACCTTCAAAAGAGGATTTGGAAACATCGAGATAGCCTAATACATCGGTTTCGGTTTTAAATAATTCCTTGTCAGTTTTATTAAAATTATGGTGAAATAGAATTAGATTTTTAATCCCTGCCAACCTTGCGAGGTCGATTGCGTTTCCGAAATTACCATGTCCCCAGCCTTGATAATTTGTAGATTCTCCAGGTGTAAAGTGGGCATCAATAATTAGAGTATTTGCGTCTTTACATATTTCAATTAATTTATCTTCCAGTTTGTCAGGAGGCTGTTCAAAATCTGTCATATAAACTATACTTTTATTCGTTTTTGTATCTGTAATTTTATAAGTATAAGAACCGATTAGCGGGTGTTCCATTTTATACGGTTTAATTATTGTTTGTTCTCCGATTTGCGATGGTCCGGCGATTTCAAAAAAAGTTATATTTTTGTTTACATGGTCAAGCTTAATTGGAAAATTATATTTATTCATTTGTTTTTCAACAATTGTCTGTACGTTTTCGTTTCCAATAACCGGCATACCTATGAATTTCATTTTATTCTGTGTAAATATTAAAGCAGAAAAAGGTACTGCCTGAATATGGTCCCAGTGAAAATGGCTTAGGAAAATAAAAACTTCGTCTTCACTGTCTTTAAAACTTTGTAATTTCATTAAATCCTTTGAAAGCCTTAAAAATCCCGCACCTGCATCAAGAGCGATATGTTTATTATCCGCGGTTTGGATATAAACACAAGGAGTATTGCCGCCGTAAGTATTTCCAATCCAAAAGTCGAAATTGCTTCTGTTTGTAAGAAAATTACTAAACTCTTCTTCGGAAAGGTTTCCTTCGTTGTCTACTTTACTCTCCAAACCTAATTTGCGTAGATAGTTTTCATATCCGCCGTTCGCGTTTAAGGTTTTTTGGTAGTTATAAATTTTTTGTGCAATTTCTTCACCGGTCATTGTTCTAGGAAATGAGCCTGTGCAACCGTAAATTTTTATTTTCATACTTCTCACTTGTTGAAAGTTTATTCAATATTTCATTGTAATTAAAACGAACAATTTTTCAAGAAAAAAATAATAAAAGTATCTGTATTTTTTTTAAATATCGGCATAAAAAAAAATAAATATTTAGCATACTCAATTATTTTCTTGTAATTTAATATATATTGTTTAAAATGAAATATCTATGGAAAATGAAACGCAGAATATAACAATTTTAGCTCTTGATGATAACGAACTAAATTTAAAACTTATTCAAAGCATTTTAAAAATAAAAAATTACGTTGTATTTACTGCAACCGAACCTGAACAAGCTTATGAAATATTTGGGAATAATAAGATTGATCTTGCTATTTTGGATATTAGAATAAAAATACCCATTAGGGATGCCGGCCAATTTGAGCAGGGATTAGAGCAAGTTACAGGATATGAGGTTATAAAAAAATTAAAATCCATGGATGCAAGAAACAAAGTTCCCATTATTTTTTTAACTTCGGTTACCGATCCTGAGAGTAAAGTTAAAGCATTTCAAGCCGGCGCTGTTGATTTTATCACAAAACCTTTTAATTCTTCGGAATTACTTGCGAGAATTGAAATGCATATCACGCTTAATAAAAGAATACAAAATTTATTTACTCATTCCGCTGAATTGGAAAAATTAGTAAGCGAAAAAACCCGGCAGCTTTCCGAATATGCTGAAAAGCTCGAAGAAAAAGTCGAAGAAAAAGTCGGTATTATTAAACAAAATAATGAACGTTTATTAAAAGATATGGACAGCGCGAGGAGGCTTCAAATAAGTTTGCTTGCGAAAAAATTTCCTAATTTAAAAAACGTTGGAGTGGATGTGTATTACCGTCCATGTGATCAAGTTGGCGGGGATTTTTATAATTTTTTTAATCTTGATGAGAAGCATATTGGATTTTACGTTGCTGATGTATCGGGTCATGGTGTATCCGCTGCTATGGTAACTTTTTTTGTTAAGGAGCTAGTCGAAAGTAGCAAAAAAACAATTTTTTCCGATGGCAGTTATGAGTTTTTATCTCCGGGTGTAATTTTGGAAAAAGTGAATTTAAAAATCCTTGAAGAAGATTTTGACGGAATTTATATTACAATGTTTTATGCTATTTTGAATACCCTGACCGGGGAATTAAAATGGTCAAATGCCGGGCATATTTCATATCCTATAATTTATCATAATGGTAAAAAAAGTCTGGAAATATTAGAGTCTAAAAGCATGGCTTTGGGGTGGTTCGATTATGCAAGGTATGAAGATAATCAAACGGAAATTGAAAAAGGAGATAAAATAATCCTTTATACAGACGGTATAATTGACAGTAAAAACGAAGATGGAAAGTTATTCGGAGTGGATGGAATAAAAAATATTGTGAGTAAAAACGGTTATAAAAAACGTTCCGTTCTTGCCTTTAGAATATTAAAAGAACTTAGAAAATTTCAGCGAAAAAAAGAACTTGAAGATGATATAACGCTATTAATAACGGATTATTTTTAGGGTTTAGCTTTTTTTGTTAATTCCGTTTATTGCAATTATTGTATTAGTTTTGTAGGATTTAAACTTATAATATGTTTAACCCTGTTTTTTAACAATTTTTTCACTTTTCTGATTGAAAAATCATAAAATATTTTTATATTGTTGTAACTAAAAATTAATGTCGGTTTTTTAGCTTTACGTTGTAGATATTCGTAAAAAAGAAATCCGTTTTTTATTAAGGAGGATTTTATGACATTTAAGAAAAATTTTTATGAAGACAACGTAATTTATTCGGTACACGGTCAAATGTCTGTGTCAAATTTTCAGGTTATTGACAGCCTGATAAAAGATATTAAGAATTTAATTGATTTTGATAAGTATACTTTTGTATGGAATTTTAAAGAATTGGGTTTTATGGATTCCACAGGCCTTTCGGTAATAGCAATGACCATTGCTCATGCTATGAAAAACGGCAAATATGTTTACATTATTCATGCTGCTGAAGAAATAGCAAGAATATTAAAGTCATCGAGAATGGATAAAAACATTAGATATATCCGTAACCTTGAAGAGATTAATACTTATAAAGATGAAATTAAAATTTTAAATCTTGTAGAGGACTTAAACTAACTAAGGAACCGGTATTAGCAAAAACCACAAGGAGGTTTTAGCAATGATATTCAGAAAGACAGTAAAAGGAAACAACTTAATATATAAAATTGAAGGCAACATGAGTTTTGACAGTATAAGCTCAATTGACCGTTTAAGATTGGATATAAAAAACACATCAATGAAAGGGCGTTATAATTACATATGGGATTTAAGCGCTTGCCCTATAATTTCAGAACCCGGAGTTTCAGCCATAGTCATGACAATTTCGATTGCCATGCGTACAAATAACGAAACGATTTTATGCGGACTGAACGATGAAAACTTTGAGTTATTAAAAAGTTTTCACATAATTAATCAACTTAGAATTTTTGATACAGTTGAAACTGTATTTGATGAAAATTATGAACAACCTGAAATTTTAGAATTTCCGGAAAACGGAATAGAATGGATTTAATTTAAAAATTCATATTAGATTGTTATTTGTATTGTAACAATATTTTATTATTTTTATAATAAAATATACATGTGAAATATAGAAATTTATTTATTGTGGTAGGTGTAAGAGAAAAACCTTTATTAGGAGGTAATTATGACTTTTAAAAAAGACACTCTTGCAGAAAATATAGTTTATCATATCCATGGGGATATGACTATAAACAATTTTGCAAAAATTGATGAGATTAATAAAGATTTGAAAAAAGTAATGTCAAATGACAAATATAATTTTATTTGGAATTTGTCGGATGCAAGAATTATAGATTCAACGGGATTATCATTGATTGCGGTTTCTGTTGCATATTCAATCAAAATGGGAACAAGTGTTAAAATTTGCAACGCTAATCCTGATAATATGCGTTTGTTCAAAATTTCCCGTATGGGCGGAAATGTTAAACATTATTCTTCATTAGAAGAAGCACTTGAAATGCTTGTAGATGAAGGCAGCATGATGAAACTAATTCAAGAATTAAACTGAAAATTTGACCGGAGATAAAAATGAAGGATAAAAAACTTACCGTGCTTTTTTTATGTAAAACCAACGCTGTAAGAAGCCAGTTTGCAGAAGCATTATTAAATAAAATTGCTCCGCTTAAGTTTAATGTTATTAGTGCGGGAGTTGAACCTGATTTTTCTAAGTTTAAAGACACTGATGGCATTGACCCCATGGCTTTGAAAATATTAAAGGACAGCCGATATTTTGTTCAAGGCCTTAAAAAGAAGTCATGGAAAGATTTTGAAAATTATGATGGAAAAATAGATTTTGTTTTTACTCTTTCTGAAACAGCAGAACGGGAAGCCTTGAAAGAGGGAATAAAATTTCCCGGAGACCCTAAC
>CALGPD010000438.1 GCA_937960625.1 uncultured Spirochaetia bacterium
ATTTTCAAGTTTTTAGTTTTGGCAACATGTGAATCAAGGTATTTTGAATCATTATAACGAGTCCGTATTGTTTCTTGCTGCATTTTTTTTACAAATTGCTCTTTTTCGGCCTCGTCTTTTATCTCTAGTAACTTTTCCCTCCGCTTCCTTGATTGTTCTAAAATCTTCTGCCGGTTTTTATAATAATTCTCAACGGAATTTTTTACTATAACCGCAGTTTCGTCTATCATAGTGAACATGGCAATTCCGGTTCCACCGATAACGCGTTTACGGATAACTAACTCACTGCCTTGAATGTCATAAATATAAATTTCCAGAATTATTTTGGCATTTATACTTTGGCCATTAATTTTATACGTGCCGCAAATAATAATATCGGAATTTAGATGTTTACCAATCTGCAACACCTGCTCACGGTTACCTGCATCTTTAATTTGTTTGCTGTCTGTCGGTGTAGTTAAATATCTATCTGACGATACCACTGAACGGATTGAGCGTGGAATACTCATTGATAAAAAATTATAATTTTTTCTTTTACTTATTTGCTTAAAAGGAAAATAGCTGAATTTATAACTGTTTTTTGCAAAAGATGAAACCGGCATTAATAAAAAACATAAAACAAAAAACCTTAAAATTTTCATATATTCTACCCCAGTAAATTAAATACTAAAAATAAATTTATTCAAAATGAAACTTATTCACACTATTATATACAAAACATAATATTCTGTCAATATACAAAAATCCATACATATAAAATTATTGAAATAATAAAGAAATAAATTTATAATAAATGTATTAAAAAAAGCAATACTTAAAAAAAATACCAAAAAAGTGTATACTCAGGGTTTTTACTAAAATATTAGAAAAAAATAAAAATTAATATGACTTCATCATTAAATGATATAATTTATAAAAATATATATAAGTTTAAAGCTATTACGGCTTTAATCACTACAAAGCCGTTTTAATCTAAAAAAAATTAATTTGGAGAAATAAATGAAAAAAGCTATAATCATTTTCACTTTTTTACCTGTATTTATTTTTGCTGGGCATAAAAATATTCTTAAACTTAAATATGGCAAACTTACAATCAAGGTTAATATTAAAAACTGGACGTTTCGTAAAAAAGCAAGAATAAGGAACGGAAGGGCATTTATTATTGCGGGACCAAAAATTAACAGCCACAAATATAGATTGTCCGTTACACCGAGTATAGGAATTGTTATTGAAAAACTTAGAAATAAGCCTAATCCCATAATTTATTTTACAATAAAAAGAAACATGCTTGGTATCAGAAAAAATATAATAAAAATGTATTCGAATAGCGATCATTTCATTACTATGCCTAACAGTATGGGGTGCTTGGGAAAAATTAAACCAAATCCGAATGTAATACTTAACCGGTTGGTTGTTACATCAGTATATGGAAAATACGGAATATTTATAATTTGTGATAGCGTTGAAGATACTTATAAACGTGTTGAAAAAGATATTCATAACATACTGAAATCTATAAAACTAGTAAGTTAACATTTTTTACACAAAATTCACTTATTAGTTTCCAGTATCCATAGCCTGTCCTAGAATAAATTAGGAGGTTGATATGGAAACAAAAATTTTAGTCTTATATTATTCCCTTCATGGTCATTTACATACTCTGGCAAACGCCATAGAACAGGGAATTAACTCAGTTGACGGCGTAAAAGCGGTTTTAAAGAGAGTACCGGAAACACTTCCTGATAATGTTATTGAGATTATGGGTGCTGAGGAATTTCAAAAACAATTTAAAGCTGAAATCCCGGAAGCAGCTGTTGATGAACTCAAAGATTATGACGCAATTCTCTTTGGGACGCCAACGCGTTTTGGAAATATGTGCGGGCAGATGAGACAGTTTCTCGATGCCACCGGACAGCTATGGTTTAACGGCGAATTAATCGGTAAACCCGCAGGCGTATTTACATCAACAGCAACGCAGCACGGCGGGCAGGAAACAACCATACTCACGTTTTTAACCAACCTTATGCATCACGGCATGGTTGTTACCGGCCTTCCTTATTCATTTCAGGCACAAATGGGAATTGATGAAGTAAACGGCCTAAGCCCTTACGGAGCATCAACAATAACCGGTGGCCAAGGACAACGTATGCCCGGGCAAACAGAATTAGAGGGAGCAAAATTTCAAGGAAAGTACATTGCAGAGATTGCAAAAAAACTTAAACAGTGATTAATAAGATTTTATAAATCGCTCCGAATTCAAGGATTTTATATAGAACCCTCTTTAATTTTACAAACTATTGATTCCTATATACATAAAGCTAATTTATTTACTTTTTAAAAAACAAAAAATATACATAAAAATTAAATTTTTTACATACACATTATAAGCAAAACCGTTAATTTATTTGTTATAAATATAGTATAACATACGTTTTTACTAATTTACTAAAAATAAAAACGGATTAGGATAATTTTTAGTTGATATCTGAATTACGATCGTAATCGGCAAGAGCAAAAAAAGCGGAAGTTAACGCCCCAATTAATTTCCGCTTTCTTTTATAATAAAGAATAAAAACAATGTATTTACAATAAAATACTTAAAATAATTAATTTATCAATGAATTCAAAGCGTTTATAAATTTCCGTTTTCTAAATAAAGGTGTATACATTTTAAAAACGTTGACTGAACTAAGAACAACGCGGGTAACTCTGCCTTTTCTGATAATTAAATATTTATCGTTCTCGATAAGAACATAACCTTTACGGCGGAGATCTGAAAACATCCGCTTTTTCATTTTAAAGTAATCTTTTAAAAGTTTATTCCATTTGGAGTAGATTATTCTAAAAGCTTTTTTAAACGCATTATTTCTTAAAATTCCATTATAAATATCTCTATAATGCTTTTTTGCGTATAACAGGTATTGTAAAATGTAATATTTAAAGTCGTTGTAATATTTGATATGCCAGTTTAGAGTTTTAAAATACCAACGCCATTTTTCAACACTTTCCGGAATGTGATTTTTATAATAAGGTAGCAAATCAAAAGCTACTTTTGCTCCGCTGTAAAACGCAATAAACTCGTCAGTTAAACCGTAAATACCACGTGTTTGCGATGTTAATATAGCGTCGTTAGTTGAAATGTACGTTTTATACGGGCTGAACCGGTAATTCCTTAATTTCATAGGAACAGACTTTGCCATTTGCTGTGTTCTATATACTTTTGTAGTTTTAATTAAATAATACTTACCATCTCCGGGAAAAAAACGCAGCATCTTTGGTTTAGAATAAACTCTCAATGTATTAAGATTATAACGCATCATCATATTCATTCTTTTATGCTTATATCCGGTTTCATCAAAAATTCGGTTTATTCTTTTATAAATTTTCTTATTTCCTCTCCTAAGAATAACTTTGCCTTTTCGTCCCGGTATGTAAGCTTTCTTAAAAAAAATATAATCGCGGCGGTTTTTTATTTTAGATAAGACGTAATTATATTGACTTGTATTCATTACAAAAGGAGCGAGTTTCCATTTCCTTCTAGGCCTAAAAAAATTCCCCCTATTTTTTGGAGGGTTAAAACCGTGTGTCCATGTATATAAATGCGTTGCTTCGTGAACAGCAACAGGCAACATATAAAGCACTCTGGAAAGACTGTTACTTTGAATGTAATCGTGGATTGATTTCATTGGATACCGTAAATAGAAATTTAATAAAAAATACCCTCTTTTATTATATTTCTTTAGCAAATTTAAACAAAACTTTTTCTTTGCAACGACCTTTTTTTGCATGTTCGCAAACTGAAATTGACTAAAAAATAAACATACAAATATTACTATAAATAAACGTTTCATAAATACTCCTGTTAATAATATACTAAAAGTATTGTATAAATTATTTATTATTAAAATCAAGGCTTATTTTAAAATTTATTAAATTTTACTCTTGAACCAGACATTTTAATTACCCCTTAAGTCTTTTATGAATTTAATTAGAATTTATTCTTTTACCAGAAATGAATACATGCAAACGCTGATTTTATTATTATGTGATTTATAAATAATTTAGTGGATTTTCATTTATATATTTTATTATTTAGAATTGATTTAAGTTAATTAGTTGTGAAAAAAAATCAAACTTACACATAAAGCCCTAACTCTTGCTTTAAACCAGCCGCGCTTTGCGTTATTATTACTTTCATATTGTGGTTCGTTAAATAGATTATACTTACTTGAATTTAAATAAGCTCTAATTAAAGAGCTTATTCTCACATTTTAATATTATGAATTCATAGAATAATTTTGGCTACTGTAAATTCATATCCCCATTATCACAGTTAGGACAATTTGAAAACCCGTCAAAACAGCTTGCGCAAACCTGTGCTCCACAATTACCGCATTTAGCATGGATAGGTTTTTCATCTCCGCATTTTGCACATTTATCTATCATAACACTCCTCCTAGATTTTTGTATTTTATTTTTACATTAATAAGTTCAATATGTCAAACGTTTTTTTATTTTTATAAAAATGCTGAATCTATATTTTATAAAATATTTATTGAAAATTATTAAAAGTTATTTATAATGATATAATTGTAAAAACCAACTATCAAGGAGCATTAGATGGAATTATACGTTTTTTTTAGTTACCCGAATAAAAAAGAAAAATGGTATTGGAGAGCTCTGTCATGGATAATTGCTTTTTTTTCAGGCGGCAATTATTCACATACAGGGGTAATAATAAAACTCGATGAGAATAAATTTATTCTTGCGGATCAAAATTATCCCAAATCAAGATATATTGAATATAATAAAAATCAATTGATAAAACATTTTGAAGTCAGCACAGTATATACTTTTAAAATCATAGCAAATCAAAAGTACTTAAAAGAAATTGATGATAACCTTAAAAAACAAGTGGGCAAAAAATATTCTATATGGCAGCTTGTATATATTATGTTCAGAGCAATGATTATTCCCTCTCTTTTAGGTATTCCCCAGTTTATGAAAAAGCATATTAAAAGCATACGCAACGAATACGTTTGCTCGGAATATACAAACAATTTTGTATTCACCCCGCTAGAGGGGAAAACCGGCATATATGTTTATAAGTGGTTGACTAATTTGGAAAAAGATATGGTTTCCCCTACTTATCAATATAACGTAATTCATAATTATATAGACGTTTGTGAAGATAAAAAGGTGGACTGTGAGTTTGAAAAAATAGATTTAATACCAGAACAGTAAAATTAAAAAACTAAAAAAAATTGAAACAAAACAAAATATAACGTGTTGATATAATCATAATTCCCCAAATTAAATAACGGATTTTTTTATGAAACGGTTGTATTTCTATTTAATATTCCTTTTTTTAGTTATCACATTTTTCAATTGTACCAAATCAAACTATCCGGCAAAAATTAAAACGGAAAAATATACTGCTAAAATCAAAATTCAAAAGCGCTTTGTTTATAATATGAGAACAAAACCCGTTAGAATTATACACGTTATGGTTGCCCTTTGTGACTGTAAAAATCAGAGTATGCCCAAAGTTCCCGGCAACATATGTATCGGAGATAAACCGCAAATCAATCTTTATTGGGGAATGCGGCCTCATGGAATGAAAGCTTATTACCTAAGACACAAGAATTGGCGGCTGGTTTATCAAAAACTAAATCAGACAAAACAAATCGCGGAAAGATTGGTTTTCAGGTATACGCATGCAAATGTTTACCTCGTTGCTGATTGCTACTGGGGTACTGAAATTAGGAAAGCTGTATATGATTATTTTAAATCATTGTCCTCTAAGTATCATGTTCCCATTACTCTATATAAAAAGACAAAATATCAAAAAACCATTTATGCCGGTGGGGGTGCTGACTTACTCGTTTATATGGGACACAACGAACTATTAGACAATGATTTTAGAGATGAAGTATATGACGAAGAAACTTTATTACCCTACCCTAATCAACCTTTCTCCATGAAACACGCTGTAGCTATTGGGTGTTTCACTTATAAAAATTTTATAAATATGATTAGCAAAACCGGTGCATTTCCTATTATAACGGTAAAAAAAACAATCGCTCCCGAAGGTTACGTTATTGACGGAATAATTGAAGGATGGATCCGTCTGGAAAATAAAAAAGGCATAATTCAAAGAATGATAAACAGGCACAGCATATTTACAAATCTACCCGAAAATTATGTGCGTACCATGTTTCATTTCGGATGTAAAAAATCTAATAATTCAAAAGACAATTTAAAAATTATATCAGATACTTTGAACTTTGATTACTTAAATTAATTTGTATTCCAGCGGAGCAAGATAAAAAACTATAAATTATGCCCCACCCTGAATTACAATATAACGTGAAGAATTATCTTTAATTTGTAGAATTTTTCCATAGACCTGATTGCCATTCACTTTTTTGATAATAAATTCTATATATATATTAGGTTTATTTCTTGCAAAATAACGCAGATAATATTTTTTAGGAGTTTTATATATGTTTTTAAGCTTAAGATTATTATCAAGTTGACTCTGCAATAACTCCATAAATTCACTTAAAACGGTAAGTTTGCTTTCAATGTTCATTTTGAAAAGTTTGTCATAGGATAAATGCACAGTATAAATTTTGCTTTTATATTGTCTATTTATAACGAGTTTACCATCTTTAAATTTTATATCGCCGGAACCGGATGAATATCCCATAGTGTTTTTCAGGTTTTTATTTATCTGAAAAATATTTATAAGGTAGGTCTTTTTAACACCGGATTTAGTCATTGCAAAATTTCTTCTAACAGTTACCTGATTAATTACCCTAAAAAATACTCTGCCTCTGGGAGTAAAATAATAACTGCTTTTTTTAAAGCCGGCAACATAAACAGTCCGGCGGCGGATACGGCCGTTAGAATAGTATTCAATAGACACTCCCACTGCTTTATCATTTCTATAATACGTTTTCTCCATAATACGCCCGTTCATAAAATATTTAATGTCGTGACCGTTTTTTTTATCTGCAATTAAGTTAAGTTTTCTTCTTATTCTTCCATTTGGATAATATTCAAATGCC
>CALGPD010000439.1 GCA_937960625.1 uncultured Spirochaetia bacterium
AAAACTAAAATTGTTGACAATCTTGAATAAGTTTACGATTATTTATTTGTATGGCAAAGATAGCTGTTAGAGACGTTAAAAAATGTTTTGGCCAAAAAGTTGTGCATGATGGAGTTAACCTTGATATCAATGAAGGTGAGACCATGGTTATCATAGGCGGCAGTGGAACCGGAAAAAGTGTTTTATTAAAAGCTATGTGCGGGCTGCTTACTCCGGATGCAGGTTCAGTTAAAATTGACGGTATTGAAATAGTAAACCGTGAAGAAAAAAATATGACTGAAATACGAAAGAAATTCGGTGTCTTGTTTCAAGGAGCAGCGTTATTCGACTCTTTGACAGTATATGAAAACGTTGGTTTTGCATTAAAGCGTTTAACCAAAAAAACGCAAAAAGAAATTGAAGAGATTTGCGATATTAAGCTTGCTCAGGTCGGTTTAAAAGGCATTGGAAATATGAAACCTGCCGAGCTTTCCGGAGGAATGAAAAAACGCGTCGGCCTTGCAAGGGCAATTGCCATGGACCCTGAGATAGTATTATACGATGAACCAACAACAGGGCTTGATCCGATAATGGCAGATGTAACTAATGATTTGATAATACATATGGCTGACACTTTAAATATAACATCAATTGTAGTTACTCATGATATGGTAAGTGCGTATAAAGTTGGAGATAGAATTGCAATGCTGCATGAAGGAAAGATTATTGAGGTGGGAACACCTGATGAAATAAAAAGCACGGCTAATCCTTATGTTCAGCAGTTTATAAAGGGCGAAGCAGTTGGCCCAATAAAGGTTTTATAAGACAGAGGTATATTTTGAAAGACGAAATAAAACTCGGAATATTCGGCGTAATTACATTCGCATTATTCTTTTCCACAATTGTCTGGGTAGGTAAATGTACTGCCACACGCGGTAGTATCCCGTATAGAGTACAATTTGAGGACTTGGATGATCTAAAAGAAGGCGCTTTGATTAAATTTGCCGGCGGGCTTTCAATTGGATATGTTAAAAATATTTACCGCGCTGGAACTAAAGCAGAAATACTTGTATGGGTCGAAAAGAATTTTCCTATAACAAAGAACAGCGGTTTTGTTATTAGAAGCGCTGGTATGCTTGGTGAAAAATACGTTCAGTTAAAATATGAGGACGGGCCTAAAGCTCCGGCAAATCATTTATTCCAGGGCTCGAATGCAGCATCAATCAATTCCGCGTTATTAAGTGTGCAGTTAACTCTGCAGGAAACGAAAAAGATGATCAGGACTTTAAATGCGATTTTCGGTTCAGGCGATTCTCAAATAATACGTAACACTTCTAATACTCTTGCGGGAATTATGCAGAAATTAAACATAATACTATCATCGAGCAATGACAGTATAAGCAATACTTTTAAGGATATTTCCAAAGTTGCGGAGGGGTTGAAAAATGTTATTTCCAATCTAAATAAGTTCGTTTCTGATATCCGTAACAGTAAAGGGCTTTTAACAACGTTGCTTACTGATAAATCTTTAAGCAAGGATTTAAGAGAGTTGATAAAAAGTTTGAAACAGGCTGCTAAAAAAATAAATAATTCTTCGCTGTTAAATCAGGGTGGAAACAAGAAAACGCGTTGGTAATATATGGCAAAAGATAAGGCTTTTGTTTGTTCCAACTGCGGTTATGACAGCGTAAAATGGCTGGGTAATTGCCCGTCCTGTAATGAATGGAACACTTTTAAAGAAATAAAATTACATAAAGAAAAAAGCCGGAAAGTTATTCAAGCTCCGCTTTCAGATGCAATCCCTATTTCTAAAATACAAGCTGCAAGTGTTTCGCGCTTTTTAACAGGAATGTCTGAATTAGACAACGTGTTAGGCGGGGGTATAGTTCCCGGCTCGGTAATCTTATTAGGCGGTGAGCCCGGAGTGGGGAAATCCACATTGATGCTTCAGGTTTCAGAAAACCTATCCAAACTTGGTAAAATTCTTTATGTAAGCGGTGAGGAATCAGGGGCGCAAATAAAAATGCGGTCTTCCCGGCTCGGTGTAAAGGGAGATAAAGTATATTTTTCCGGTGAAACTTCATTGGAAAATATTTATAAACAAATTGAAAAAGATAAACCTGATTTCCTCGTTGTAGATTCCATACAAACTTGTTATACTTCAGCCCATGATAAGTCTCCGGGTTCAATTGTTCAGGTACGGGAAGTAACTAACAGGCTACTGGAAATTTCAAAAACAATGGGTATTGCCACAATAATAATCGGACATGTTACAAAAGAGGGGAATATAGCAGGGCCTAAAATTTTGGAACATATTGTAGATACTGTTTTATATTTTGAAAGTAACTCTCCTTATTTAATTCTGCGTTCCGTAAAAAACCGATTTGGAAATACAGATGAAATTGGAATTTTTTTAATGCAGGAAGCGGGTGTAACCGAAGTAACCAATCCACATGAAGTCTTTTTAGATGAAACTCAGGGGGAGGGGATTGCTGTTGCCTGTGTTATAGAAGGCACAAGGGCTTTAATGCTTGAAGTACAGGCGTTAATATCAACAACGGCTTACGCATCTCCAAGGCGTCTTGTAGACGGAGTTGAGTTGAATAAAGTAAACAAAATAATTGCAGTAATGGAAAAACACCTTGGATTAAACCTTTCTACAAAAGACGTTTATATTAATCTCGTAGGCGGAATTAAGGTTAAGGAACCGGCAATTGACCTTGCGATTACATGTGCTGTTTTATCCAGTTTATACAGATTTACAGTTAATAAAAAATGGGCTTTTATAGGAGAACTCGGCCTAACGGGTGAAATTAGAAAAGTATCTTTTTTAAAAGAACGCGTTAATGAAGCCGCTAAAATGGGTATTGAAAAGATTATACTTCCCGGAAAAGGCCTGGAAAAAGAAAGCCTTAGTGAACAGAATGTTAAGGGTATAAAATCTATTATTGATTTAATTAATCTTTTTAACTTAAAAAAAGGATAATTTTACGCAGCTTTTTCTTCAAATAAGGCATTTTTAAAAATTTCAAATAACATGTCTTCGGAATAATTTACTTGTTCGTCAATTATGCCTCCAGCCATATCTTCATGGCCGCCGCCGAAACCGATTCCTTGTAATGCTTTTTCTATAACTAATGCGGCATTCCATTTTTTATATTCCGAGCGTATAGAAAGATTTATTTTATTGTTATTGCGCGCTGCTAATACAACGAAATCAAGCTCATTAAGGGTTAAGAAAAAATCTCCCAATACTCCCAATAGATTTTGCTGACATCCCTGCTCAAAGAATATAAAACCGAAGTTACGGAAAGTTTTCATTTTATTTATACCAAGGCTGAAATACTCAAGGTCGCTCATTTCTATATCATTTCTCATTATACTGTTAACGTATTCCATGTCAGCATTATGCCATAAATCACTATATGCAATTACATCGTGATAATTAACACCTCTTGTTAATCCGGCTGTGTCTTTATTTAATCCAATCATCATTGCAGTAGCAACGTTTTTCGTAAATGTTTGATGTGTTTTAAGGTAATATTCATAAATAATTGTTGAAGTTGAACCGTAGTTCGGACGCAAGTCAACGTATAACACGTCATCCGGAACATCAATAGAATGATGGTCAATAATTCCCATTTCTTCTCCGGGTAAGTCAGTAACATTTCGGTTATGTTTACACCCGTCTACAATGATAATTTTATCAGTTTTTTTCATTTCTAATTCATGAGCATGAACGAGTTTGATGTTTAAATTTTCTATCATTCTCCGTAAAGATTCTCTTTCAATATCACCGTCAAACGTGATTTCTGCATGAACACCAAATCTTTCCATAAGTTTTTGCAAACCATATGCAGAAGCAATTGCATCGTGGTCAGGAAAGTTATGGGCTTGTATGTAAACTGCGGTTTCATACCTGAGCTTTGTAAACAATTCAAGAATTTGTTCTTTACTTTTCAATCTAAAAAACCTTTTTCCTTAACCTATAATAATACTTAAATAATTTTTACAACATAATTACTAATTTGTCAAATTATTAAATCTAAAACTATACCATAATTAGAATATTTTTAAGTTAAAGTTTCCAATGCTTGAATTAAAGCCGAATTTTCTTCTTTTGTGCCTATTGTTATACGAAAACTTTTATTATCAAAACCAAAACTTTTTAAAGACCTTATTAAGATACCCCGTTTTTCAAGTTTCATTTGAATATTTTCTATAGGAATTTCAACGTAGATAAAATTCGTTTGAGACGTATATGTGAACCATTCTTTTGATGCATAGTAAGTAAGCATTCTTTTCCGTTCGATAAAATTATTTCTATATGTATTTTCAACAAAATTTGTGTCCTGTAAACTTGCATAAGCAGCGCATAGTGCAGGCGCGGAAACGCTAAAAGGCGCCATAATTTTGTATAAAGTTTGAATAACGCGGGCATTTGATATTGCATAACCGATCCTAAAGCCAGCCAACCCGTACATTTTTGAAAACGTTCTCATTACAATTAAATTGGGAAAATCCAGTACTTTGTCAATTACGGTAGAATATTGCTCGCAATACTCCATATAGGCTTCATCAACGAGGATTAAAACTTTTTCAGGTACTGATTTAATAAAGTCTAAAAGTTTGTCTTTTTCTAAAGCAGTACCCGTGGGATTATTTGGATTACAAACATATATTATATCTGTTTTTTCATTTATTTCTTTTGCCATTGTGGTTAAATTAAAATTTCCGGCTTTTAAAGGTTTTAGTTTCGGCTCGCCGCCCGCGCGCAAAGTTGCATGTTTATATAAGGAAAACGTTTTATCTGCCATTATTGCATTATTTCCAGGTTTTAAAAAGCCTCTATTAATAAAATCAATTATATGATTACTACCCGGAGAAATAAATACGTTGTCTTTATTAACTTTAAAACCCTTTGCAAGCAGGTTTCTAAGATTTGTTGCGCCTCCGTCCGGGTATCTGTGAAAGTCAAGATTGTTCAAGACATCTTTAACCGTAGGAGAACATCCTAAAGGATTTTCATTTGCGTCAAGTTTAATACAACGGGGTATATTATTTTCTTGAAGAAATATCTCAAGAGGTTTTCCCGGTACATATGGTTTAGGTTTTAATATATTTTCATTTATTTCAGGTTGTTCCAATGTTTTTTTCCATAATATTTATTTTTATTTTTACTTCACGCATCGTGAAGGTCGCAAACTTTATTTTACATTCCTTAAATAAATCAATTGAAATAATTTCGTTATTATTAATTCCCCCTGGAATTGTTATTTCAATAGGTTGAATCGAATTGATTCTACCTATACCGTTACAGAAATAACACCTACTGTCCGATCCTCTGCAATATGGACACATTTTTCTAATAGGCAGTTCAAAAACAGCAATGCATCCGGTTAAACTCTCAGCAAGGGTAATAAATATATCAATATCGTGTTTGAAATGGAAACGTATATCTCTTTTTTTAAATTGTTTTTTTAATAATCCTTTTGCTGCCATATCTTTAATATTGCGGTAGCGTATACGGTTTTTTGGCAATATAACGCGTTTTTCATAAGTATTGTTTTTTTCAGCAAAATACTCATAATCATATAAGTTTCGTTTATATTCGTCAGATAGGATTTCATATGCATTCATAATTAATGAAAGCTTTTTTGTTTCGTTGTTTTTAGAAACATCGGGATGATATCTTTTAACTAATTTGCGGTAAGATTTTTTTATTTCTTCTAATGTGGCATCGTAACTGACGTTTAGAACGTTATAATAATTTATCACATCAAAGCCTTATTTAATTTTATTAATAAATAATAATTTAATAATGGTTATTTATCAATATTTACTTATTAGAATATCGAACTTGACATGATTTTAAATAACTATTAAAATGCAATATAAACAATTCTATATATCTTTAATCAGATTGAGGTGAAAATTATTAAGATTTTTTTTCCGGCAATATTATTATCAAAAAACGTTTATTCATCGGATTGGAATATTTTAAAAGTGCTTGAGAATGCTAGGCAGGTTCAAAATAATCTCGATGTAAAAGCTATAATTATTACTTTATTAGTTTTTTGTATAATAATTCTTTTGCTGTATCATCTATATTCATACCGGAAATTAAAATTATCTCTGGAAGAAAGTAAGGATATTTTTAACGATGCTTTTATAAATTCCGGGGAAATTATATACAGGATAGATTTGAAAACAAATGAAATAGACTATATAAGCCCTGTTATTTTTGAATTATTAGGTTATTCTGCTTCTGAAATAATTGATATGGGGCCTTCCTTTTTTAATAAATTAATTCACCCTTTAGATAAAGACGTTTTAAAGAAAAATTACAGATTAATTTTTAAGAAAACGAAAACAGATAACCAAAAAATAACTAATGAATATAGAATGTTATGCAAGAATGGAGAGTATAAATGGTTTCACGATACTATGAGAGTAGTAAGGGATAAAAAAGGAAATCCTTTGTATCTTTTCGGAAATAACCGGGATGTTGATTTAAAAAGAAGAACCGAACTTGAGATAAAAAAAAGCAAGGAAAGGTTAGGCCATGCTTTTATCGGAACGGGTTTCGGGCTGTGGGAATTAAATCTTGATCCGTTGGATTTATATTTTAATAATGAATGGCTAAATTTATTCGGTTATAAAAAAGAAGATATAAAAGATAATATTGAATTTTTATTTGCTCTAATTCATCCTGATGACAGAATTAAGGTTAAAGAAGTTTTAGATAAATTCTCAAAAGGAGAAAAAATTTTATTTGAATTAGAGTGCAGGGTAAAAGCAAAGTCCGGGGTTTATCACTGGGTTTTTACAAGGGGAAAGGTTTTATGCAGGGATGAAAACGGTACTCCGAACCGCTTCATGGGAATGAATTTAGATGTAACCGAGCGCAAAGTAATGGAAGAAGCT
>CALGPD010000440.1 GCA_937960625.1 uncultured Spirochaetia bacterium
TGTGGGTAAATATGTTTTATTTGAGGACACCGAAGGTAATAAGGTCGGTTTATTACAACCGATTATGGTAAACCTGTCCTGATGATTAAAAAACTTTTTTATAAGTTAGATTTAATCTATTTGGGCAATTGCGCTAACCTGCATTAGAACTCCCTTTAATGCGGGGAAATCCATTCTTCCTAGTGTATAAGGTGGAACTGAATTACTGAACTTCGATTTAATTATCTGTAGAGCAGGTATCATTTGAGTTTTCTTTACTTTATGCATAAACCATATTTTTAAATCAACAACGTCTTTTAATTCGGCTCCGCCTTTTTTTAGAATGTTCTCAAGATGAAACATTATGATTATTGCTTGATTTACACAGCCTTTTCCAATTAAAGTTTTACCTAGTTTATTAAGCGAGTTTTCTTCATAAGCGCTTTCATTTAAAAAATCCGGCTTTTGATTAAAAACAGAGCCGAAAATCGCAGATGTATAAATACTTTTTCCTTTTTTTACAGCAGGAGTGAACTGATATTTTTCCGAAAAATCTTTGTATTCGTCTGTAATAATAATTTCCATAATACCCTCGCAATTCTTATTTTAACAGTGTATTATCAATGTTTTTCTTAAAATCAACAAAATTTTTTTGTTTAAAAAATGCGCTACCCATAACGAAAAACCGGCATCCTTTTTCATACAAAATGCTGATATTGTCCGCATTAATTCCACCGTCACACTGTATTATAACATTACCAGATTTTTTTTCAACAAGTTCTTTTAATTCCGTGATTTTATCAATACATTCGGGAATAAGAGATTGGCCGGCAAAACCGGGTTCCACTGTCATAATTAAAACCATATCAATATCATTAATATACGGTTCTATTTCACTGACTTTTGTGCCAGGTTTAATAGATATGCCTGTATATATACCCGCGGAATGAATTTTTTTTATTAAACCGGGTATATTTTTTTTATCCGTTGCTTCTATATGAAACGTTAATATATCTGATTTTGCTTCAATATATTTATCAATACTTTCTTCAGGATTATCGATCATTAAATGAACATCAGATAGAAGCGGGGTTTTTGAGTTAAAATCTTTTACAAATTTATATCCATAAGTTAATTGAGGCACGAAATGATTATCCATTACATCGTAATGAATATAACTTAAACCTGCCTTGTGTATCTGGCTGAATTTCTCGTTTAATTCTGAAAAATCGCATGCAAGTATTGAAGGAGAAATATGATATTCGTTGTTTTTAAAGGTTTTCATCTCTTACCAATTTTGTGTTTAAAAATATCTTATACCTTGCTGATCCGCGTACCATTACTGCCTGAACAACTTTTTCACCGTTTTTCACACTACCTTGAAATAAAATCCGGTCATATCCATCGTCAGATAAAACAATTTTTACATCATTGTCACTCTGTCCGGTTTTGGGAACGATATATGATATTATTTTTGCTCGTGATGGAACTTTACTTTTTGCTCCTGTTCCAACATTTAACGTCACTCTTTGTCCGGGAGACACACGTATTCCTCTTGCGGGAGTTTGTGATAAAACTTTACCTACCTTGTCTTGAGAAGACTGTATACTTTTTACGACAACGTAAATATCATTAAAAGTAAGTTCTTTAACTGCTCTGTAAAAATATTTATTTGAATAATCCGGTAAAATAAAAGTTTTATGATTCATGCCGTTAGACACAACGAGATAAACCGGAACATCATTTTTAATTGGTGTTTCAGGATTTGGAGTTTGAGCAATTATTGTATTAATTGGCGAATCTGAAGGAACGTAAGTGATTTTTTGCAATATGACTTTACCCATTCCTTGAATCTGTTTTTGCCCCATAAACAGTTGTTTAACTTTAAACAAGGACTTGCCAATAAACGAGGGCATTCTTGAAAATATCTGTCCGCTTGATACTACAATTTCAATAACACGGTTTTCCCTAACAGTAGTGCCTGCTGCGGGGTTTTGCTGCACAATATTATATTTAGGAACATTATTTTTTATAACAGGTATAATCTTTAGGTTAAGCCGTCGTTTTTGCAGTATTTCAGCAGCCTGCAAAACGCTTATCCCTGTTATCCTTGGGACTTTAATTTTCCCACCTTGTCTTTGAATGAATTTAATCCATGTTAGTATTCCTATTGCTAGAAAAAATAAAAATATAATAAAGATAAAAACGATACGTTTTAACGCTCCGAAATATAAAGTATCCCCGTCACGGGTAAAATATCTTTGTTTTATTTTCTTTAAAAAATGGCTCACAATTTTTCTCCTATTTTTAGCCGGTGGCCGTTTAAAAAACTTATATAATCCATACGCCGTTTATTTTCCGGCTGGATTTCCAATATACAAATTGCTCCATTGTTACAAGCAACGCAAAATCCGTTTTTATCAGCACTTACTATGGTGCCGGGGGAAATTTTTTCTTCAAGTTCTCTGGAAATTGCTTTGTATATTCGTAATTTTCCTAATCCCGTTATCGTATAAGCAACCGGCCATTTTGCAAATGCCTTAATCATGCTCATGATTTTTTCTTTATCCATGTTCCATGCAAACTCTGCATCATTTTTGGTAATTTTTTTACAATACGTAGCCTTTTTCTCATCTTGCGGCATCAGAGCTAACTTGTTTTTTTCAATTAAAACAAGAAATTCTTTTAATGCCTCTGCGCTTAATTTTGATAAACTTTTATTTAAACTAAAATAATCATCATTTTCTGAAATTTCAACTGATTTTGTAAAAAGTATATCTCCGGAATCAAGCTTTTGAGTAATTTTTTGAAAACTTACTCCGGTTGATTTATCCATGTTCAATAAAGCCTGATAAATCGGTGAAGCGCCCCGGTATTTCGGTAAAATACTTGTATGTATGTTTATTGTACCTAATCCAGGAACTGAAAACACGTTTTCCGGTAAAATAAAGCCGAATGCAAAAACAATAATTAAATCAGGTTTTAAAAGATTCAGTTCGATAGATAAATTTTCATCTTTAGCTGAATTTATTTGTAAATAAGGAATATTTTTTTCTATGGAAAAGCTTTTAGGCTCGGGTTGAATTAATTTTTTTTTACCTCTCCCGGCTTTCTTATCCTTGCCGGTGACAACGAGTTTAAGTTCAGAGTTCTCATAAAGCGTCTCAAGAGCAGGCATGACAAAGTCCGGTGTGCCCATGAAAACCGTTTTTAACATTCTTATTTCCTTTTTTTGGTAAGTTTTTTTAGCTGGTTTTTTACTTTTTTATTATTTTCTTCCGGTATTAAGTCTACAAAAAGTACGCCGCTTAGATGGTCATTTTCATGCATTAAAGCTCTTGCTAAAAAACCCGATGCGGTTATTTCAATTTGGTTTCCGTTTATATCCTGTCCTGTCATAATAATCGAACGTGGGCGTTCAACTTCCGCATATATTCCGGGAACTGACAGGCATCCTTCTTCAAAGAATTCTTTGTCACTTGAATAATATGAAATTTCAGGGTTTGCAACGAAAATTAATGAATTTTCTGTTCTATCAATATCAACTATGAAAAACCGCTTGGAGATTCCAACTTGAGGGGCAGCAAGGCCAACGCCTTTATTGTTGTACATTACTTGAATCATTTCTTCAACTGTTTTCTTTAATTTATCATCAAATTCGGTTACATCTTGCGCTTTTTGCCTAAGAACTTCATCTCCGTATATATGTAAACTTAATTTTGTATCAGAGCTCATATTATTTACCTATCAATATTACTGGCCGCAGCATTTTTTATATTTTTTTCCGCTTCCACAAGGGCAAGGGTCGTTTCTTCCAATTTTTTTATTAACAACTCTAGTTCCCTTACGTGCTTTACCACCGACTTTTTTACCGCTCATTGTAGGATCCGCAGTATAACCGTCTACACTTTCATGTTCCATGTCGTAATCATAAAGTTCATCGTAATCACCGTAGAACTCTATATCCGAAGGTGTAATTTCTGCCCTGAATAATAATTCAACAAACTCTGAGTGCAGATTCAATAACATCTGGTCAAATAGATGTGAGGCTTCTATTTTATATTCCGTAAGCGGGTTCTTTTCTGCATAAGCTCTAAATCCAATACCTTCCCGTAAGTTATCTACCGAAAGTAAATGGTCTTTCCATTTTGAATCAATAACGTTTAAGATGATATAACATTCAAACTGCCTCATTATTTCAGCACCGACATCTTCTTCCTTGGCTTTATATTCTTTGTTTAGTTCTTCTACGATATAATCACGTAATTCTTCTTTGCTAAAGCTTCTATTTGGGTTTTGGTCTAATGAAATACCGTAATTATGAAAAATTAGGTCAGTTATTATTGTATATTCAAATGATTCAACGCTTCCCCGCTGTACATTGTTTTCAACTATTTCGGTTATTGTTTCTTCTATATAATCTAAGATTGTTTCCCTTAGATTCTCTTCTTCAAGCGCTTTGTTTCTTAGTTCATAGATTGTTTCACGCTGCCTGTTCAATACATCATCATATTCCAATAAATGTTTACGAATTTCAAAGTTACGCATCTCAACCCTGCGCTGCGCATTTTCAATGGCTTTATTTATCCATGGATGCTCAATTTGCTGTCCGCCTTCAAGGCCCATTCTTGCCATTAGCGGAGCTAATTTATCTGAACCGAATAATCTTAACAAATCATCATCAAGGCAAAGATAGAAACTTGATTCTCCAGGGTCTCCCTGCCGGCCTGAACGTCCACGCAACTGGTTATCAATACGCCTTGCTTCGTGCCTTTCAGAACCTAATACATATAAACCGCCCAAATCCAATACTTTTTGTTTTTCGCCGGCACAGCGTTCTTTTTCATCTAAAAAAACTTTTTGATATTCTTCAAGAGGAGCATCAAATCCGACTCTATTGTGAGCAATGTGTTCAGGGTTTCCCCCTAGAACAATATCCGTACCACGTCCCGCCATGTTTGTAGCAATTGTAATAGCATGGAGTTTTCCTGCTAATGCTATAATGTCAGCTTCTCTCTCATGTTGCTTAGCATTTAAAACACTATGAGGTATACGCCGTTTATTTAATGCTTTGGATAATTCCTCACTTTTTTCAACTGATGCGGTACCTAATAAAATGGGTTGGCCTTTTTTATACCTTTGTTCCACATCCTCACAAATTGCATTGATTTTATCTTTATTTGATGCAAATATTTTATCGTGATTATCCTGTCTAACCATGGGTTTATTCGTTGGAATTACAATCACATCGAGTTTATATATTTTATAAAACTCTTCTGCTTCTGTTTCCGCAGTACCGGTCATACCGGATAGTTTATTATACATTCTAAAATAATTCTGGATTGTAATAGTAGCTAATGTTTGTGATTCCCGTTCTATAGTAACGCGTTCTTTAGCCTCTATTGCTTGATGCAAGCCGTCCGAATAACGCCTTCCGTACATTTTCCGGCCGGTGAACTCATCTATAATAATTACCTGTCCTTCATCAACAATGTAATCTTTATTTTTTTTATACAAAGTGTGTGCTTTTAATGCCTGATTTATATGGTGAATAAGTTCCATGTTTTTAGCATTATACAAATTATCTACATCAAGGAGTTTTTCCATTTTTGCGATACCGTTTGGAGTAAGAATTGCTGAGTGTTCTTTCTCATCAACCTGATAATCCCCTGAATCAGCATCCCATTTTCCGTCCTCGCCCTTTATACACATTTTCAAGCGGGGAATAAATTTATCAATAACGTAATATTTATCAGTAGATTCTTCGGAAGGCCCGGAAATAATTAAAGGTGTCCTTGCTTCGTCAATGAGAATAGAGTCAACCTCATCAATAATAGTATAGTTTAGTTCTCTTTGTACTTTATGGTCTTTATGTTCAACCATATTATCCCTGAGATAATCAAAACCGAATTCATTATTAGTTCCATATGTGACATCTGCAAGATAAGATTTTCTTCTTTTTTCATGCGGCATCATATTTTGAATGAAACCTACTGTAATACCGAGAAAATCAAATATAGGGCTCATCCATTCTGCATCCCGTTTTGCAAGATAATCGTTAACGGTTACAACGTGAACCCCTTTCCCGCTTAGCGCATTTAAATATATTGCTAAAGTAGAGGTTAGGGTTTTACCTTCACCGGTTTTCATCTCAGCAATTGAACCGCTATGCAGAGTAATACCGCCCATTAACTGTACATCGAAATGACGCATGCCCATTGTCCTAACTGCTGTTTCCCTGACAACTGAGAATGCCTCAACCATTATATCATCTAAAGTTTCACCTTTACTGATGCGTTCTTTAAATTCTTTTGTTTTATTTTTAAGCTCATCATCACTTAATTTTTGAATTTCAGGCTCCATTGCATTTATCTGAGCAACAATAGGGTGTAGTTTTTTTATATCACGATCAGATTTTTTTCCGAACAGAGCTTCTGCTAATTTTTTAAACATATTCGTTATTCCCGGTTAATTACTTTTGGGTGTATAAACACCTTGAATAATAAAAATTATTCGTTTTTTATTTAAAAGTCAATTAATACTCTTTTTCTATGGATTTGTATTAAAAAATAACAAGGTATTTTAATAAAGGAAGAAAATAACAAAATTTTAAAGTAATTTTTAAATTTTTATAAATCAGGAAGCATTTTTCAGCAATTTGCTAAGTTGTTTTTTAAATACTATTCTTGTACCTGCTACACTGCCTCTGCCTGTATACTTAATACACTTTCCGTCTTCATCAATAAAACCCAATTTAAAAACGTCAGACCAAACTTTTACTGAATAGATACCCATTCCAAAACGTTCAAATCCGTGTCTTTCTCTATATTCAATAAAATCCCTGGAAAGTATATCGATATGGGAAGGTTCTTCGTCTATATTGTAAGGTAGTAATTTTACATCAAACCCGCCTGCTCCGTCTTCAATAGTTACTATAAAAAAATCTTTATTAATTTGCATATCTATAACTATGGGCAGTCCGCCTCTAATTTCGTCTGTTGCACGCAACGAGTTTGTTAATAATTCTAAAATAAGATATTTCAAGGTGTCTGCTTCTGATTGGATAAAAGGAAAGTCAACCAAATCAAGTTTATCCAATATATGCCTAGTGTTGGTTCCGCTTTTACATTTAAACTTAACACTTTGACATTGCTTACCGTTAAAGTCAATTGCTATTTTCTTTTGCATAATAATCTCAAGTTTCATTGATTTCGGTTAATTCAACAACAATTTCGTTTTCTTCAGCTTCCACTGATTTAATATAATCAATGTATTTATTAATTAATTTCATTTGATTATTTTCAGGGCCGTCAAATTCAAGCCCGTAACCAAGAAACATTCCTTCTTCTCTCTTCCATCTAACAACACAAGCCAACTCAATATTTTCTCCAATTGCCTGTCTGGATAAAATTTTTATTTTTATTTTGTCGTTAAATTGGGTAGGCTCAAATTTCATTACGCTTATCTTAATTCCACCAAGACTAATATCACTAATGTATCCAAAAGCTTCACCATTGATTAAAACTTTATTAAAAACTTCTTCTCTTATAAATTTACGTTTTTCGCTATCCGCCATAATTACTCCGTTACTTCGAAGGCAACCATTGTCAGGTCGTCATCAAGAACGCCTCCGTCCATAAAGATGTTTATTTCTTCAAACAATTTATCAATAAAGTTTTGAACATGTAAATTGCCATATTTTTTTATTAACTCAATTAAATTTGTTTCTCCATATCTTGTTCCTTCGGGAGACTGGCATTCTGTTAATCCGTCTGTATAAATCAATACTTTATCTCCGGGATTTAATGTTACTGATAACCCTTCATATTTCATCCCTTCAAATATACCTAGAATACTGCCCCGGGCTTTTAGCTTTTCGATTTCTCCCGTGTCTTTTCTATATAAAAAGCCGGGAGGATGCCCTCCTGAGGCAAACTTAAATTCACGTTCAATTGCGTTGTAAATGCCGTAAAAAATTGATATAAATTTTCCATCAGGCATTAATCCGGTCAATTGATTATTAATAGTTTCTAACACCCAGTTTGGTGAAATTATATCATCGCCATACGTAGTAAACATCATTTTTAACATTGTTGCGATAAAAGCTGCACTAATACCATGCCCTGTTACATCAGCAACGAGTGTCCCGATATAATTATTTGACATAGTTAAAATATCGTATAAATCGCCGGACAATTTATCATTTGGAAGATACTTTACCGCAAGTTCAATACCTTTTGTATATGGAATTTCCTGAGGTAAAAGTTTTTCCTGTGCAAGTTTAGCTAGGTCAAGCTCACGTTCCATCTGCCGGTTTCTTGTATCAAGTTCCTGATTAATTACATTGATTTTTTTATTTTGTTCGCTGATTTTTAACAATGTGCGGATTTTAAAAGGTAAAAATAAATTAACTGCCTGCCCGTCCAACGGATTTGCGAAAAAATCAAGAGCGCCGTTTTCAAAACTTTTTGCGATAATTTCCCAATCTTCTTTTGCAAGGCTGATTATTACCGGAATATCCTTAAAAGAATCAGTAGTGTTTAAGGTTTTTAAATATTCAAGAGAATCAACATTCGGGATATCCATTGCCAAAAAAATAACATCAACTTGATTGTTTTCTAAAATCTCAACCATTGAAGAAGGTTCATCAAGTTCAATAAAATCAAAAAAATCATTTGATAAAATAGCTTTAGTTATTTCACGTTTAGCGATGTCTGGCTCTATTATTAATATTGTATTGTTTTGTTCTCTCATATTTCTTTCAGTTTATCTGATATTAAAAAAAAATCAACTCATATTTTATAATTTTATTGACTTGTTAAGGAAAATTCGTTCTTTGGATTTCTCGTTTCCCCAACACTTGTAATCTCAATTCCGGGTTCATCTACAACAGGACAAACGTGTTGACACACACCACAGCCGATACATCTTTCCGGAGTAATTACAGGTTGTCCGATTGTAACTGTTTTACCATCCCTTGTTACAACTTTTACATCACGTTTCCATATTGCTTTAGGAGAAGTAGGGCAGTGTTCCTCACAAACAAGGCATTTCCTCTGATAAACATAAGTAATACATCTGTCACTATTAACATGTGCTGTACCTATTTTCATTTTAGGATAGCCGTTTGCATAAAATCCTCTATCCGCCTCATTCAACCTTTTAATAGCTCCTGTAGGGCAGGCTTTGGAACATAAAGTACAAGTAGGCGAACAAAAACCTTTACGTGCATTTCCAATTGGTGTATACATTCCTTCCAGCCCTGCCTCAAACATGGTTGGTTGTAGGAAATTATTCGGGCAGATACGCATACAATTACCACACTTAATACAAAGAGAAAGAAAGTTCGGTTCAGGTAATGATCCTGGAGGGCGTACAAGTTTAGGGTTAACGCGTTTTGCTAAAAAGTTTGTCTTAAATAAAAACATTGCCCCCAAACCTGAAACCAAACCTTTAATAACACTTCGTTTATCTATATCTGTTTGTTTAGGTTCTTTTTCAACGGGTTTTTCCCATTCAAAACTTACTTCCAGAGCGTCAAATTTACATTTATCAAGACAGTTAAAACAATATATGCATTCAGCGCTTTTAAAATCGTCCTTTATATCAGGGTTGCATGCTCCTTGACAGAATTTAGTACACATTTTGCAGTTAGTGCATTTTTCGTTTTGTTTGATTCTCATTATGGAGTATTGCCCTACAAGCCCGTATAATGCACCAAGCCCGCAAACATATCTACACCAAAAACGGGTTTTTATAAAATTAAGGCATAACAGAACGAGAATAAATAATCCGCTAAAAACGAAATAATCATAAAGTCTTTTCTTTTTATTAAAAATTGTTCCGGTTAACAATAAATTCAATCTCTCTCTTAACGATATACTTTTCGAAACAATATTTTTTTTCTTATCAGGTCGAATTTTATTCTCACTTTTTGAAGGGCTTTTTCTTGTAGGAGAACTTTTATAAGGGCTGTCATTTTCTGCCGGTGTTGTTGCTGTGTTTTCTTTAGCCTTTTTACGCGTTGGCGCGTTAGCATAAGGGTTTGATTCATCTGTTTCTTTTTTTTCGGCTTTTCTCGTTGGGGCACTTGTATAAGGGTTGCTTTCTGATTTTATATTCTCTTCCTGCTCGCTATATGTAGATTTTCTCGTTGGCGCATTAGCATATGGATTGTCTCCGGATTTTTTATTGCTGGTTTTTTCAGAATTTCTTGTTGGAGAATTAGCATATGGGCTATCCTGCCCTGATTCATTTTCTTTTTTTCCGGATTCTTTCATTTGCGAATTAGAATTACTGTTTTCATTTGGCTCCTGATTTTCTTCAGGAGGTGTTGTTTGAGCATTGTTTTCTTGCTGCTTATCATCTGCCCCTGATACTTTATCTTTTGCCCTCGTATTAACAGCTTTTCTTTTTAAATCCTGTGTTTTTTCAATTAAACTTCTGGCTGCCGGCATCCCAACTGTAATTACTGAACGGGGAAGAATAGAAAAAGGGTCAAAAAATCCGGTTAATGTTACACCGAAAACCGAAGAAAAAAGAATAATTACTAATATAACGTATTTAATTCTTTGCCATTTATTAAAAGGTTCTGCCGGAAATTTCTTTTTTCTAAACTTTTGTTTTATCCAGCTCATGAAGTGATTCAAAGTTCCAAGAGGGCAAACCCATCCGCAAAAAGCTCTTCCAAATATAAGTGCAATAATTAGCATTCCAAGAATGTAAACTATGCTTACAGTCATAGCTCTTGAAGCTATTGAGGTTGTTATTCCTATTAAAGCGCTTGTTTCAATAAACATGGTTGAAGGAATATCCAGATTATAATTATACTTATCAAAACTGAAAAAAGGAATACCAGCCGGACCGGGTTTAAAAAATCTGGTATCCGGATGATATGAAACTATACCAAAAATTAAAAGCAGGCTCATTACAAACACTATAATCGAAACATATCCAATCCATTTTTTTAGAAATCCCGGCCTGTCTTTTTTTATTAACCTGAAAACGAGAAATAGTACAGAAATTAAAAATGATAAAATAAACAATGCTAAAATAATCATGGAAACTGCAGGAGTAATTTTAATTCTTGCAGCAGGCAGTCCGTTCGACGAACTGAAATAAGGAGAAATCCCGGGAATTATAGAGAAAATTACACTTGTTATAAAAATTATACTTGAGACAATAGTAAAAGAAAGCAGTTTACGGTTTTGCTTAAAGTCTATTTTATTTTTTTTCTTTATAACGAATATTAGTGCTAATGCGGCAGCGGATAATGCGGCTGTAACTAAAAGCAACGGAAAAGATTTTTTAGTTCTTGTATGAAAAACAGTACTTTGTTCTTCAAGCCTAGCTGTCGCTTCTTCTTCAAGAAACGAATGATTCATTGTTCGTGCGACGATAAATATGAATAATAATAAAAATACAATTTGAGATATTCTTCTTAAATTAATTAATGTTTTGGCGCTGATTTTCATGTTTTCCCATCCGTTTTAAAAATGTTTCTTTAATAAATAATCACTTATTTTAAATTAGCCAATTTTTATTGTCAAGTAAATTGAAATTTAACCGAATCTTTATGCAGGAGGCTGTATTATGTTAACCTTAAAAAAATACATTGCACTAATATTTATTTTATTATCATTAACAATTTCTTATAAAGTATTTGCGCTTCAGAATCCCACATTTAAAGACAAATCTGCAATTTTTTATTATACTGACAGGCCAAGACATTATTCCGAGCGTGCTGATAGCGTGAAAATCAGGTTAATTAATGAAGCTACGAATTTTGAGAAAACCCTTGATTTAACACGTATGTCTACTGAGATATGGAAAATTGTAATCCCAATGAGTTTTTTATATCGCGAACAGGGTATATCCCGATATGTTTATTATTATTATTTTTTAGTAGACGGGAAAAAAGTATTGGATCCTACGAATAAAATAAGGTCCATAAAATTTCAATCCGGCCCGGATGGAAGGGTATCGTTTTTCCGCGTTGAACATAGAAAGCGTAAACTTAGAGTAATCAGGCAAAACCCTGAAATAGTTTCAAGAGGTTTGATTTTTTATTATACCAAAGAAATAGATAAAAAAATTCGGGTTAAATTATTGATTTCAGACCAAAGATACTGGAGTAAAGTTTATATATTAAAAAGAAACACTGACGGCATGCTGTATGCTTTTGTAGAAAAAGAAGATTTACCCCAAAAAAATATTCATAACAGGTTTGTATATAAATTTATTGTTAACGGAAAATATGAACTTGACCCTTTAAACCCGAACCAGCATCAAAGTATAAAGGGAGGAATTTTTAATTTAGTTGATTTAAGAGGTAAAAGAGTGAAGATTTATGAATTACCTCAGAATCCGGTTATAAAAATGCAGGGAATTTATTTTTATTGTTTTGCTCCTAATGCAAGAAAAGTCGGTTTACTTACAAATCTAAACGGATGGACACACATCCTTCCCATGAGCAAGAGCAAAGACCCCAAATATAAAGGCGCCTGGGTAATATTGTTGTCAAAAAGAAACCGTGATTTGCCATTAAATGCAGGAACGTATAAATACAAATTCATTGTTGATGGAATAATAACTCATGATAAAAACAATCCGCATAGTTATGATGATGGAATGGGTGAAAAAATAAGCGTTTTTACTCTTAAAAAACCCATTAATTATTACGGTAAAAACCCTATTCATATAAAAAATAATATTTATCGTTTCTTTTTTATGTCCAGAAGAGCAAAACACGTTTTTCTCTTAGGCTCTTTTAATAACTGGAACCCTTTTAACCTAAAGATGAAGAGGATTAACAAAGATTTATTCGTTGTAGATGTTGAATTACACCCGGGGGTATATTTTTATATTTTTTCCGTTGATAATAAATGGAAAAATGATCCCAGAAATACTAACGTTGCTTATAATCAAGTTAATAGGCGTGTAAGTATTGTTTTAATTAAAAGAAGGCGTAAAGTTATAAAATAGTTTTACTCTTTGATAAACCGGGTAACCAGATTAAAAAAATCCTTGCTGTTTGATAACATAGCAGGGTGTCCGCCTGTTTCAAATAAATGTATCTTGAGGTTGGGGTTTTTGTTTTGTAAACCTGTATATATTTTATCAAGATGATCGCAAAATTCATCTTGCCGGCTGCCTATTAAAAGGCTAGGGACAACGAGTTCTGAAATAGGTTTATGAAAAAAAGCTTTGCCTGTTGAATTAAATTTCAAAAGCATTTTTGTGTCAAGATCCACAATTTTCTTCCAACCAAAACCATGGTTTATAAACCAGAATAACTTTACAATAAATTTCCTTTTACTTTGTTCTCTATCCAGTTCCACTGTATCAATATAGGATTTTAGAGGATATTCACCTTCAAAACTATCGGCAATTAAATGGGAAACACATTCAGGGTGTTCCAGCGCAAGGTTAATGCCCACAAGCGCGCCTCCGCTTGTTCCTATAACAGCGGTTTTCTCAATGTTTAATTTTTTTATTAATGAGTAGCAGACTTGTGAATTATAGAACCAAAAATCCGTTTTAAATTCTTTCAGCCTTGAAGATTTTCCATGTCCTGGAAAGTCGATTAAAATAACTTTATATTTTTTTGTATAATTTTTTAATAAAGATTTAAACATTTTTGAAGAAGCGGTATTTCCATGCAGCAATAATAAAGGTTTTCCGTTTCCGTAGATTTTATAATAGACATCTTTGCTTTCATATTTAAACCGCGGCATATTCTGTCTCCTTAATTCATGTAGGACAAATATAATAAAATTATTAAATTTTAATCTTAAATCTAAAAAAGTTATTATTAAGACTCTTGATTTTTTTTTAATAATCATATAAAATATTCAACTAAGGAAAAGTGTTAATGATTTTTGGTACCGGCGTTGACATGGTTGAGATTGCGAGAATTAAAACTCTCTATGATAAGTATGGAAAAAAATTCTTAGAAAGGATTTTTTCAGACACTGAAATAGAGTATTCGTTATCAAAGTCCAATGTAAAAAGCGCCATGAGTTCTCTGGCAGCAAGGTTTGCTGCAAAAGAAGCGTTTGTAAAAGCACTGGGAACCGGAGTAATCAAACATATAAACTTGAAGTACATTTATGTTGAAATTGATGATAAGGGTAAACCTCATATAAGATTAACCCGTAGTATTCCATACTTTGATGAAAACAGTATAACAAACGTACATTTATCATTATCACATACTAACGAACATGCAATCGCTACGGTGGTACTGGAAAAATAAATGAGTAAATTAAATGCGGAAGCTGATTATTTTATAATAAGCGATGCTCATGTGGGATGTCATAATTGTATGGATTTATGCAATTATGACAAATTATTGCCTTTTCTCAAAGAAGTCTTGGAAAAAACAAAAGCGACTTTAATATTAAACGGTGATTTTTTTGAATACACAAAAGAAAGAAAATCAAAAGTAAGAAAAAAGAACCTTGAAATTTTTGAGATTTTAGAAAAAATTGAAAACAAAGAAAGGTTAATCAGGATAAAAGGCAATCATGATAGAGACGGCATGTATGAAAAAACTTTGATAAACGGAGATATACTCGTTTTTCATGGCGATACTTTTGGAAATCATACCAGTATATTTCCTTTTTTCAATTTGTTTTTAAACTGGTCGGTAGCTTTTACTGAAAAATTATTCAAAATGAATATTAATGATATATTAAAAAAATGTACCGGATATGACAGGAAAAAAGCGCGTAAAGATAAAATGAGGTTAAAAGCAAAAGAATTTCTTGAAAAGCATCCTGAATATAAAACTCTAATTGTCGGCCATTCTCATACCCCTGAAGCGGATGAAAATTATTTTAATTCCGGATGTTTCGTAAATAAAGAGTCTGATTATATTGAAATCTCCGGGGAAAAAATTACTTTGAAAACTTATTAAATTATTATAGGTTGTTATATAACTTTTAAAACGGATATCGAGGTTAAATATGGAAAAAAGCACAAAGAAATTTGTAATGTGGCTTATTATATGCAATGTAATACTGATAATTGCGATTTTAACATTGGGCTTTATATTTATTAAATCAAGTCATAATGCAAGGTTTTATAAATTAGGGCAAGGAATGGGGCAATTTTTAGCTTTTGCCAACCTTGCGGCTGTTTTAATAAGGTATTTAATTATAAAAAAAAGAAAAAATAAGTAAGTAAAAAGCTATAAAATCTTAACAAAAACCCAACTATTTAGTATTTATATTCCTTAATTATTGAGAATATTGACAAAATACAAATTTTGAGATATATTCACGGTTAAAATTAATTATATTAATGAAAATATTAGATTTTATAATTAAGGAGATATAATCATGCCTATTGAATATATTACTTGTTTTGGCAAACAATCAAAAGAAAAATATGACAAATTTCCAATTGATATTCCTGAAAATTTAACTTTTAATACTCCAATAGGATTAATTTCTGACCAGAAAGGGAATTTATGGCTTGCGGATACGGGAAATAACCGTGTTATAGTATTTAATTCAGAACTCACCAAGATATTAAATGTCATAGGAAAATACGGTAAAGGGCTTTTAGAATTTAATATGCCTTTCAGGCTGACCCACCATCCGGAAAAAGACGTTGTATATGTTACGGATATGGGAAATCACCGTATACAAATTCTTGAGTATAACCCTGATGATTACACTATTTATAAAGACAAAGCGCGTTCTTTTAGCAATCACGGTTTTGTCGAAGGTTTTTTTAACGGGCCCAACGGAATAGGATTATCAAAAATAGACGGCGGTTATAAAGTCGTTGTTGCTGATGAATTCGCGGACCAGAAAGTTTTTGGCCGTATCCAAAAATTCAGCGAAAACGGAGATTTTATTAAAACTTTCGGAGCAACGGAAAACAACGTGAATATCAATGTTTACTCCTTTGGCACAAAGGTTTCTGAAAAACATTATGCTGATGACAAACTGGAAATTATATGGCCTCAAGGGCTTGCCATACATGATGAACAGGTTTACATCGCCGATGTTGGAAATAGAAGAATAATCCGCAGCGATTTCGATGGCAAGGGAATCCCTTTTAAAAAGAATCAGCGTCACCCGTTCTTTGGATTGGAATTTGAAGTTCCGTATATTATCGGGCCTAGAGATGATACTTTAGGAACACCCAGAGGAGTAACAATTATTGATGAAAAACTCTTTGTGTCGGATAACCATAACAACAAAATATATATTTTTGACTTACATGGAAATTATGTCGGTAAAATTCAAGCATTGGATGATCGAGGAAATATTACTCCGCTTGCCGGACCGGTTGAAGTTGCTAAAATAAACGGAGATGTAAACCGGATTGCAGTAACAAATGCTGTTTATCCGAGAATAGCCATTTTAGATATATCTGATATTTCATTGGATAATTACACTGCTAAATTAGTAAAATCTGTTGGCAATCCAAGAAAATCTGACGGCATGTTTAGTTATGTAAGAACCGTTAACCGTCACAATAATGATTTTTTCGTTTTAGATGCCGGAAATCAAAGAGTTCAATATTGGGAGTATAACGGTAAAAAAAATGATTATAAATTTTTAAAGAGCAAAACTCTTAAAGCAAGGCTTAATTCTAAACAAGAATTACAATCGTTTTTTGCTTCAAACTTAACTCATACTCCAAATGTAATACCTGATCAGGTATTTGTAACAGATAAGCTGAACAGTAAAATCCATGTCTTTGATTTGGATTTTAATTGGTTGGCTAGTTTTGGTGAAAAGGGCAATGAACCTAACCAATTTAATGAGCCAAGCGCAATGTATATTCATCATAATCTTGATTTCTACGTTGCTGATACAAAAAACAACCGGATTTGTATATGGGAATATAACCCTGAAACGAAAACAGCAGTACACAAAAAGTGTATCGGCAAACCAAATTCAAGCTCGCTTAAATTCGGCAATGCGGGCGAGTTAAATTATCCCGCGGGAATTGCGGTAGATAAAGAAGATAATATATACGTAGCTGATATGTACAACCATAGAATTCAGGTGTTTGATAAAAACGGCGGTTTTCTTTTCAAGTTCGGGCAATACGGTTACGGTGAATCTGATTTATTTTTACCGACAGGAATAAGTATTTTTAAAGACAGGGTATTCGTTACTGATTTGGTAAACCGTGCCGTAAAAATTTTCGATATGCAGGGCAATATTTTAGAATATTATCGCGGACTTGGAAACCAGCCCGGGGGCATGTGGTTCCCCTTTGCAATCAGCATAAGCGAAGACGGTAATATATATCTGCCGGACGGAACGTTTAACAGGGTAAACGTTTATAATTGGCAGGAAGAACGTTGATTTTGATTTAAAAAATCAAGCGAAATTTAATAAGCCTAATGTCGCTGCAAGGAATGCATATGACAGAGCAGTCTCAATATCAAATGGGATTGCTTCACTGGCGTTCGTTGGTGACTGCATGCAGGGGCGTAGTTTAACTAAAGCAAAAGCCTGAGTCACCTACGAGTAACGAAGGTGCTAAATAATCTATTTGATTTAATAAAAAAGTTAAATTTCGTGTTATTAAAATAAAAAAGGAACGCATGTTTGCGTTCCCTACGGTTTATATAAAAATTTAAGTATTATCTAGTTTTAGGATTTAAACTCCGAAAAAGTCATCAAGGGATAAATCGGTTTTGACTGAATCCTCGTAAATTTCATCTTTATTTTTAACTTTAACGGTCAGCCATTTTTCGTTATAGTTTTGTGCTAACCGGAATATTTCATCTTCAAAATAGTGTTCGTTGATTTTCGCTTCAAGGAAATAATCCCGTTCTTCCAATCCTCTATTTAAAACGTGTATAACATCGGAAACTGTTTGTACAAAGTGTTTGGAATAGAATATCATTATCGCGACAATAACGAATATAATCAAAACGAAAAATAATACACTTAATTTGCTTTCAATTATAGCAATGTGTTTAATTGAATACGTTAATTTGATTTGGCCAACTTTTATGGTTTCAACTTCATCAAAATAGTACTGCGCTTTGAATTTTTCTTTTGATATTTTGCTGTAAGTATTGCTTCCTGCCTGAATTTTTAAAACGTATTTATCTTTTTCATAAGCGTGTTTCAATTTTTCAAAAACGCTGCTTTTCCCGTTGCTTGCTGTATTATTTACATAGAGATTAATTTCCCGTTTATAAATATCTGCCATTTGGTCTTTTGCGTTGCCCACTCCCGGGTATCCCGCAAATCCCATTATCATAATCATAGCGAGTAATGCCGCGCATACTATAGTAGAAATTACAGTAATGTGCCGTTGAGCCATTTTTGACTCTGCGTTTTTAATTTTACCGAAAATTTTCAAAATTCTGATTAAACGTAATACACGTGTAATTCTGATTGCTTTAACAACCTTAAGGATATTCAAAGCTCCTACAGCTGCTCCGCCTGCGGCCATTGTTCCTGTATATAAAGCATAAGCGCTTGGCCCTGAGTTTAGCAATAATAAAGGAACTGATGCAAGAAAATCAACCCATCCTCTTTCATAGAAAAAATATTGTGAAGTTTGGCTTTTCTTCGTTGCTACAATTAAACGGGTAAAGAATTCAACTGTAAAAATAAAGTCAAAAATCAAACCGGAATACACCAATGTGTTTTTAGTGCTTGTACTCCAACTAAGTATTACAGCTAATTCATCGCAAAAAGTTTGAATAATTACCAGTACAATTGCAACAAAAACAAAATTTTCGAGAAAATTTTTCAATTTCATATAAATTCACCTTACCAATGGTTCTCGCTGGCTATAATGTAAAACTCATCAAGCAATTTACTATCAAAACCGTAGAAACCCGAATTTCTACGGGCAATACTAAACCAGGATTTATCAGGAGTTTCAGCTCCCTTGTCAATTTTATTATACACAACAGCATTTTTACTGCGTTCTGAAACAATTTTTAAAAACATGTTCATGGCTTCAATTTCTGCGGAAGTATCATTTAAATCAATTACACTGTTCAAACTCGTTTTTATAAAAATTTCAGGTAAATGAGCGAATTGATTTTTTATTAGTCCGTTAATTTTTTTAAAAAACTCTCTTTTTAACAGCGGATTGTTTTTTACGTTGTCGTAAGTAACGTTTTTTGCCGAACCTTCAACCTGTAAAGGTATTCTTATTTTTAAAACATTGCGCAGAAAAAGGCAAACACGTAAAAAATGAGTATAATCTTCAAGGTCTGCCAGCTCTTTATGCTTAAACAGTTCTTTTGAACCATACCCCATACGTATTTTGAATGCTTCAAGATAACGTTTTACATAATTATATTTTATGCCGTTTTCAACACTGTCAAACTCACTTCTGACTTCTTTGTGAGTAATTATCTTTTTATAAAAACTTATTATGCTCGTTTTATAATCCTCAAGCGGGCCTTCCGCAACTTTTCTAACAACGCTGAAATTAACGTATTCCGCGAGATTGTCTATTGCGGGGATAAGAGCATCGAGAATATAATCCCTAAGCACTGTAAAGAACAGAGCCTTTATTTTATTCCAGTCCATGTCCGGAAAATAGTCTCCGCTTGTAAAATTCGGTTTTAATTGAGCTTCATTTTTTACAAAGAATTTCAATATACTGTCTTCTCTTTTAACTAAACTTTGATTTTCAAAATTGGGGTTATCAAGAAGCTTTTTTACAAAACCGAGCATTTTTTGATAAGTATCGCTGTCTTTTTGAATCTGCATAAAAATTCCACGCTAAATTTGAAAGTTATTTTATCACAACGG
>CALGPD010000441.1 GCA_937960625.1 uncultured Spirochaetia bacterium
GTATTCACCGGGATTTAAGGTTATACCGCTGAAAGTAGCTTGAGTTGTTCCATCTTCATCAAAACGTACATTATCAAGTCTAATTATTAAAGATGTATCGTTTTTAAACTCAGCGTATTCATCAGCAGTATGTCCTGTCGTATTATCATATGTACCCATCCAGTTAACTTCAGTAAATATTAAGTCACCTGCGGTTGGGTCTTTTGCTAGTAAAAATACTTTAGTATCTGATTTCCCTGAATCATTGTCAGTAACCGTAACGCGATAATAATATCCGCCTCCGCTTGTGCCGTATGTGTAAGTTGAATTCGTTATTGAGGGAGTTGACACTGTTGTATATGTTGATCCGTTAGTGCTTCTTTCAATAGTTATATTTACGTTGGCTGTATAACCCCAGTCTATTTGAAGGTCATCACTTCCGTCGCGCGATAAAGAAACGCTCATCGAAGCGGTTCCGAATAGCTGTTCTTTTAAGTATTTTATTGTTTTTGAAACATCCGGCCCCCGGAGTATTATAACAATACCATTTCTACCATAACTTCCCGGATCCATTTTACCGTTATCCCCGACCCCGCAAGGTATTGAAAAAAGCGCGACTGTATCTCTGGTCCTTTCAGTTATATCAACGTAAGCTAAACTTTCTCCTGATTCAAGCAGGTTGTCTGTCATGGATAAATCCGTCGCGTATAAAAACGTGAATTTTATATCCCTGACAACGGATATTTCCTGAATAATAGATGATGCTCCTGTAGTGTTGTTGTATGTCCATATTTTTCTCGATTTGCCTGCTAATGCCGCGGTTTCAAAATCGTTTTTTAATTCGGTTTGATATTCAAAAGGATTAGCCTCGAAAAAAACAGCATTTTGTGCGGCATCCATATATTTCCAGAGTTGTTTAATGCGGTACTGACCGCTTCCTGAATAGTGGGAGACATAAATATCTCTAGGTGAAAAAACAACTGCAATTTGATAATCACCGCCAGCGGATTTAAACCAATTACCGTAATCAGAAATTGTCGTCTTTGATTTATCATCATCATTAAAACCATCTTTAATTTGTTTATATTCAAACAGCAGCCTGCTGTAAAAAGCTCCGGTCTTTATTTTCGCGTAATACATTTTTTGAGTTCCACCTGCATCGTGCTGTAAAACAATATACGCGTAGGATTCGTTGAAAACAAAAAATTCCCAGTTATCCGATGTGGTTTGTTTTATAATATTGCCTTTGGGATAATCAGAAAAATTCACTGTATCGGGCACAATACCGTACGCGTTGGGCAAAGAAGCTATTGCGGCCTTAAATTCATTTACACCTTTATAAATTTTTACAGGGTACTGATTATCCGGCGTACCGAAATCAACAATGCTGCACGAGATGTTAAAAATAAAAATAAATAAAATTGAGAAGATTGCTTTAATTCTTAAATTTTTAATAAAATTAAACACGTTTTTCATGTTTCCTCCGTTTTAATAACCCTAAGGATTATAAACAGGCGCTCTATACGCCCATTTTGCTATTCTTGATATATCACTTTTGAACGCTGCCACAATAGGCCCCGCGTTTTTTATTAATAAAAAGTTTTCATCATTTCCTGCTCCCGCACCCGAGCGGCTGAAATTCATTGAACCTAAAATTACTTTGTTGTCATCGATAATAACTACCTTATGGTGTAATATGCCCGGTTCCTTTTTAACGAGAAAATAATCTTTAATTTTTGCTCTTAGTGCTTCAATGTGTGTGCCTACATTAGTCTTTTGTGAATTATAATGGCCTTCATCCTGATAAACAGTGACTTTTACGCCTCTGTCGTGTGCCTCTTGTAACCGGTACAG
>CALGPD010000442.1 GCA_937960625.1 uncultured Spirochaetia bacterium
CGCTTCTTTTATCTCTGATTTAGGAACGCGGATAACTTTGGATACTTTGTCGACAATCATGCCTACTTTTTTTGAGTTAATACTTACATTAATACAGCGTTTAAACTTATCGTTATCCTTTTCTCGTAAACCGAATTTAATTCTTAAGTCAACAATGGGTATAACTTCTCCTCTTAGGCTGATAATGCCTTTAAGCCAATCCGGTGATTTAGGAAGTTTTTGGACTTCAGGGAGACGTATTACTTCTTCTACTTCGAGAACGCCAATTCCATATTCTTCTTTATCAACGCTGAAAGTAATTAATTGTAGAATATTATCTTTTTCGTTCTTGTCCGAATTGTACATTTACAGCTCCCTTTATAACAAATTAAATCTAATATTAAAAACTTTGCATTTATTAATTAATTTTATAAACAAAATAATTATTTAAAATATTTACATATAAAAGTTGTGTTTTTAAAAAATTAACAAAATATTATAAAAAATACTTGTTAATAATAAGTTAATTAAGTAAATTTATGTGGGCATGTGCCAATAAAATGGAGGTTTTTATGAAAAAATATGATATTATTATAATCGGAGCCAGTGCGGCAGGCAGGACTGCAGCTATTACGGCAAAAAGGCATTATCCTGATAAATCTATTCTTATTGTGAGGAAAAGCCCCAAAGTACCTGTTCCTTGCGGAATACCTTATATTTTCGGTTTACTCGGTGACACTGATAAAAATTTGATGCCTGATACGCCTTATGAAAACAGTAATATAACAATTATTAACGATGAAGTTGTTTCAATAAATAGAGATAAAGAAACAATCAGCTGCAAAGAAAAAGGTGAAATTAATTATAAGCGTCTTGTATTAGCTACAGGATCAAATCCAATTAAATTACCAATCAGCGGTATTGATAAAGAGAACGTATTTTTTATATATAAAGATTATGATTATTTGAAACAAATGCATCAGAAGATTAAAGATTTTAAGAATATTGTTATTATCGGCGGTGGTTTCATAGGAGTTGAACTCGCTGATGAATGTAAAAAGGGCAATGATGTTAATATATCAATAGTTGAACGTTTGCCTCATTGTTTGATGCTGACTTTTGATGAAGAATTTGCCGGCCCTGCGGAAGAATATTTAAAAGAAAAAGGCGTTAAAGTTCTTATTAATGAAGAAGTTGAAGAAATAAGCGGAAACGGTAAAGTTGAAAAAGTTAAATTAAAAAGCGGTAAAACCGTAGATGCTGACGCTGTAATAATCGGGGTAGGCGCTTCTCCTGAAGTATCTCTTGCAAAACAAGCCGGCCTTGACATAGGGGAAACCGGCGGTATTAAAGTTAATCAGTATATGTTGACAAATGACAACAAAATTTACGCATGCGGAGACTGCTCTGAGGATAAATCATTTTTTACCGGTAAACCAATCGGATTAAAACTTGCTTCAATAGCGGCAATGGAAGCAAGAATCTGCGCCGCAAATCTTTTCGGAACTAAGCGTATGGACCCGGGAGCAATAGGCGTATTTTCGACACGTCTTGGAGAAGTAACTTTAGCAAGCGCGGGTTTAACTGAAAAAATGGCTGAAGAACATTTTTTTAACGTTGTAGTTGGTGAAGCATCGGGAATAAACAGGCATCCGGGTAAACTTCCCGGTGCCGCGAGTTTAAAAATTAAATTAATTTTTGAAAAAGCTACGGGTATTATTCTTGGCGGTCAAATATTGGGTTCTGAAAGCGCTGGAGAAATAATTAATGTAGTGAGCGCGTGCATACAAAAGAGGATGACTGCTGAAGATATAGCAACTTTTCAAACAGGTACACATCCTTTGTTAACAGCATCTCCTGTTGCATACCAATTAAATAACGCAGCAGAGATTGCAGTTTGTAAAATGATGAACTAGTATATTTACGATAAAAGGTTAGAAAAAGTAATATTTTTCAATAGAGCTTTCTGTTTTAATATGAATGTTATAATAATATTTATAAACGATTTATGTCTGGAATTTCGAAATATATTTCAGGCATATTTTCGTTATTAAAGAGATAACGCATATTAACATTATATTGCTTGATTAATTTATTATTAAAAGAAAACAGAAAAAATAGGGGTAGTATTGAAGCTATAGCCTTTATAAAATATCTAATTTTTAAATATGAATAAAAATTTTACAATAAGTTTTACTCCAGTTCATTAATAAAATCTTCATATTTTCCAAACTTTAGTACTTGATTATAAAACTCTTTTTCATTCATGAATTTGTTAAAATCAGAACAATCATATGCATATTCGATATGTTGAACAAAGATTTCTTTTTCAGGATCATAGCTGATTTTCTCACGGCTGCCTTCATGGTAATTGCTTCTCGTTATTGTTTTACCGTTTTTAAATAATTGGATAACTTTCGATGCTTCTGTTTTGTCCATTTTTATATCATTTCAATAAAAATATTATCTAAGGTTTAGATATAGCAGTTTTGCTTTTCTTAAAATACTACGTTTATTAAGCTTAAGTCAACGCTTAATTACATGATTTAAAATTTTTTATTTCGCGGAGAATATATTAATATAAGCAGGTTAATCAAGAATTGTTTTTGCCTGCCTAAAACTTTCAACATTTATATGCGGGGTATAATTATTTTTGATACAGCAATAAACTGTAGTGCCTCGACCCGGTTCACTGTCAATACTAATTTCACCGTGTAATAACGTAACGAATTCTTTTACAAGGGGCAACCCAAGACCAGTACCCCTGTGTTTTAATTCGTTTTTTCTTTCCTGAAAGTATTTACTGAATAATTTTCCTATGTGTTTTTTTGTAATACCCACTCCCGTATCACTAACTTTAATGTGAATTAAATTTTTATGCAAATAAATTTTTATATTTATTTCACCTTTAACAGTGAACTTTGCAGCATTTGAAACAAGGTTTGTTAAAATTTGCTTTAAAATTATTTCATCAGTAATAACGAAACTTTCATTAATATCAATTTTTAACAATACATTGTTCTCCAAATAAGGACTGGCTGCTGATTTTATGGTCTCTTCTAGTGAAATCAAATTAAACTCGGAAATATAAACTTTACGTTTTCCAACTCCTATTTGTTCCAAATCAAGAAGGTTGTTAATTAAAGTTAGAAGATGGTTTGAATTGTATAATAAACGTAAACTGATTTCTTTTTGTTCTTGGTTGAGTTTACCTAAAAATTCTTGTGATAAAGCTCTGGAAAAATTTATTAAAGCGTTTAACGGTGTTCTTAATTCATGGCTCATGTTGGCAAGGAATTCACTTTTAGCATTGTTTGCCAATTCAGCCTGGTTTTTGGCTTTTTTCAATTCTTTTTCATGATTTTTTAATTGGGAGATATCCATAACGGAAATTATTATTCCAATTTCTGAATTGTTTTCGTCTTTAAACAACGAGAAAGACAATGCTCCATAATAGACTGAATTGTCTTTTTTTATCATATCCATTTCGCAATTAAAATAATCGTTGAATTTAAGAATATTAATAATAATTTTAAATGATTCATCTGTTGCGGAGTTAATGAAACTCTCAAAATATTTACCAAGCAGGGGCTCATCGTTATAGAGATGCATTTCTGCCCAGGCGTTGTTCGCGTAAATTATTTCTCCTTTCATATCAGTTACACAAACACCTTCTCTGATTTGATCTGTGATACTCCCCATCCATTTGATTTTTTTCTCAAGTTCGGTTCTTTGATATATTTCTTCTTTTAATTTATTATTCATTCTAAGGATTGTTTTATTTGATTGTTCCAATTCTGTATTTGTTTTTATAATTTCAGTATTAGTTTTCCCAAGTTCTATATTGGATTCAGCAAGTTTTATATTCGTTGTTTCTAGTTCATTGTTCATTGCGGCGAGCATTTCATAAGCAGTTTTTATTTCCAGATTTTTTTTGTTTAATTGCTTTTCAATGTTTTTCCGCTGTGTAATGTCTTGAACTAAAATCATGCCGTATTTAATATATCCGTTTTCATCATTTACAGGTATAACATTAACAGAATAGTTTCTATAATTCATTTCAAATTCAAAATCGAATTTTTCTCCTGTTAATACTTTGTGAAATTTGTTTGTTAAATCAATATTAATATTGTCAGGAAAGATTTGATATACTTTCCGGCCAATAAGGTCATTTCTTTTTACTTCTTTATAAACTGGATTGTTGAAAAATTCTCCGTCCATAAAAGTGTTTCGCAATTCTTTATCGAAAAGAATAACAGCGCCACTGGGAAAATTTTTTAACAGCATTTTATATATTTTCTGGTTTTTATTTAATTCTGTATGCAACTCTTTTTGCTTTGTAATATCTGTAATTATTTCAATAAATTGTTTTTTTCCATGTTTAGGTAATGATGATGGGAAACTTTGAATTTTAATCCACATTTTTTTTCCGTTATTATTAATAAGACGCTCTATGGAGCCACATACATTATTAGTCAAGGCTGCTTCACCAATACAAATATCACATCTTTTGTTTAAGTTCATAATTACTTCATAACATTTTTTATTTAGAATGCTTTTTTTACTTTTGGCAAAAAGAAAATGGAAATAATCATTATGCATCTGAATGTTATAGTCTACATCAATAACCATAATTCCCATTTTTATTCCGTTAACAATGTTTATATATCTTTGTTCGCTTAGAAAAAGTTCGCTTTGAACTAAATTTATTTTATTAATTTCTGCTATAAGTTTATTGTAGTTGCTGTTTCTTTTGAGAGCAAAGCGTATGGTCTTTTCTAAAATTATATCTGATATTTCTTTTCTAATAATTATATCGCAAATATTTAAACTCTCAGCTTTATCAATTATTTCATTATTAATTTTATCTATGAGAGCTACAACGGGTATTTTAGTAAAATGATTGCTTATAGATTCAAGCAATTGTTCATGTTGTTTGTTCAGTGAAAAATCAATGAAAATAATATCTGTTTGATTTACACTTATGTTTTCAAAGTCAATAGTTTTATCTGAACTAGTATTCAAAGTGTGTTTAAAACTGCATTTTAAAAGATTGT
>CALGPD010000443.1 GCA_937960625.1 uncultured Spirochaetia bacterium
TTCACAACCGACCGGAAATAGTTATACTAATATTCCCGGTGATGTTGAAGGGGATAATAACGAGAAACCCACAGGTGATAAACCGGATGCGAGTATGGGGGCATGGTATGAACAGTATCAAGAGTTTTTAAAACTTTCAAAAAAAATAAAGAATGGAAAAATCGATATATTCTTTAATCACGTTGATTCAATATTATTTTTCCTACGATCTTGCAGGGCGGATGGCGCACCTCAAAATATAATAGATGAAGTTCAAAACTTTCTAAAAAAATATTTATCCAAAATATTGTCTCTATTTGGAGATGAAATCAATCAAGCAAAGAGTATACGTCATAAATTAGAATTACACGAAAATTTAAAAAAACTTAAACAAGAAATGAACAAGATGAAACCTAAACCGGAAGTTGATATAGAACATGCAAATGATTTAATGGATAAGATTATGAAAGAAATTGATAATTTTAGATATAAATTTAGTAAATGGGGTAATAACGCTAATTTAAATAAATTACTTAGCGGTGAGGGCACTTATGTGCTTTGCCTTGACGTTGCGGATAAATCTGTAGTTGATGATCATATTAGAGCTTTAGGAGGCAAAAACAGAGTTGATGCAATAAGCGGTTTTGCAAATGCAAAAACAAATTCTGATTTTTTTAAAACACTTATTGAAAGTGGTATCAAATTAAAACGATTTGCAATGATAGCTCATAGTAATGGTGATGCCGTATGGTCAAGAGAAAGATATGACAGTGATCGACGTGAAATGGTATCAGTAGATGCATGCAGGATTTCATTATTGCCTACACAAGTTGATTTAACCAAAGTATTTACAAAAGAAAGCGTTCTTAAATTTTGTCATTGTAATGCAAGATTGGGAATTAGTGAATATTGGGATAGTGATGGTAAAAAGCAAAATGGTTTCTTTGAAAATTTTAGAGCAAAATTTATAGAGAATTACATGGACGAACATCAATGTAGTGAAAATGAAGCGAAAAAACAATTCGCAAAAGAATATAAGGGCATGACAATTTGGGGTAAGAACTATGCTGGGGATTTAAGAGGTTCAGCGGCTGGGAAATATGGGGAATGGGCTTTTTCCAATTATATTAAACGTGGAATTATGCCAGGATGGGTGAAACACACTGTGAATGACCAAGGGAATCTGAATATAAAAAACTTTGAACACCCGGCAGCAAAACATTTATTTGAAATGACAAAATTAGTTAAAGACCACAGAGATAAAGATGACATTCAAGATTATCATAAATTAAGTAATAAAAAACCTGAAGAAATGACAGAGGCAGATAAAGCTAAATTAAATGAACTTAAAGATAAGTTAAACGCTAAGCCGTGGTTTTCAGAATGGAAAAACTTAAAAAATAAATTCCTGAAGGATATTAATAATGGCAATATAACAAAAGCATATTATAATAGTGTTTTTCCTAACGGATAATATTAAGAATATCAACATTTTATAAAAAGGACTTATTATGAAAAAAATATTACTATTTACATTAATATTTGGTATTACTAATTTTCATTTTGCCTTAGTGAAACACGTCAAACTACATGTTGAACGGAATCGTTATGTTCCTATTTACGGTGATACGGATATATTAGCAAAAGGAGTAAAAGCATGGAACGAATATGTAAAGACTGAAAATTGGAAAAAAATTCGCAGAATAATTAATTATTTCTTAGTTAAAGATGAAATATTAAACGGTATTAATTTTTCTAATTTTAAGTTATGTTGTTTACGATTTGTTAATGTAAAGATGAAAAATAGCAATTTCTATAATGCTGATATTAAAGGCTATCTTGAACGATTTTATTTGAAGAATTGTGATTTTAGTAATTCAGATTTTAGAAAAGCCAGCATACGAGTATGTACTAAGAATTGTTCTTTTAAATATGCTAATTTTCAAAGCGCTAAAATATACTCTGATCAATACGAATATAAAATTGAGAATTGTACTTTTAATAATGCAAATTTTAAGAACTCAAAAATCTATTTAGGATTGATAAAATCATGTAATTTTAATGATGCAAATTTTAAGAGTTCAAAAATAGGAATATCTATACCGGAAACACTTTTCCTTAACTGTAATTTTATAAACGCTGATTTTCATAAAGCAACTTTCAACTATAGTAAAGTGTCTAAGACCAAAGTAACATTTAAAAACTGCAATTTCATTATGGCGAATTTGTTCGGTGTTGTTAAACTAAACAACGCAAAGTTCATTAATTGTAATTTCACGCACACAAAGGTTGAGCGTAAGTGGTACAATTATCTTAAAACCCAAAAAATAAAAAACTTCGATAAAATTACATGGGTTGACGCTGAATATTACAAAATTAAAGCCATTTTTAAAAAACTTAAATCTCAAATTTATTCAGGAAAAGCAGTTAATATTTTTTCATATGAAAGATTAAAATCATTAATTAAGATAATACAAAAAAAGTACCCATACTCTTATATACTAAAATCTGCTAACGCGTTGATTGAAT
>CALGPD010000444.1 GCA_937960625.1 uncultured Spirochaetia bacterium
CGAAAATACGGTTTTACAGGAGTATTTTTTATATATCCTTCAGTAATCATGGCTAGGGGAAGAGTATATCGAAAATACTATGTCACAAGAAATATGATAAGAAAACTGCATAGTTTAGGTATGGAAGTCGAATCTCATTCTTTTTATCATCCGTTAATGCATAAATCAAGCCGTAAGGATAATATTACTCAGTTTAAATATTCTAAAAAATGGCTTGAGAAAATAGTGCCTAAAAAAATAAGGTTTTTTGCTTATCCCTTTGGTTCATATACCCGCTCAACAAATAGAATGGCTGTGAAATACGGCTATAGAGGATTATTCAGCATAAATAATTCCCCGGTGTATAAAGGCAGTAATGAACTCTCTATTAACAGGTATATGGTAGGCAGAAAACACAGTTTAAGGGTTTTTAAGTTATATGTTAATGCCCGTGCATTGCGTATAAGCCGGTATAATCCGTTAAACGGTGGAGTATACCGAAAAATCAAGTTTATATCAATTCAGTTAAAAGATAACATTTCTAAACAAGATTACCGTTTTATTGCTCTTGTTAACGGTCGAAGAGCCCGGAAATATTATTATAACCAAAACAAGAGACTTTTTTTCTTTTATCCCCGTAAATTATACAGAGGATTAAATACTGTTCAAATTATATTAAAACATAAATATAATCGTAAATATCCAAGATTAATAACGAGTTGGTCGTTTGTGTATTTAAAACGCGGCAAAAGGCTGGCAAGGCGTTTTAGGTAATATTAAAACTTTAAGTTCGCAAAAACGCTGAAGTATAAGAAATTATTCATTTTATTACTTCCGTCACTTTGCGGTTCAATTAAGAAAATCATACCTAATGAACCCTCTATACTGAAACTTTTTGTAAATGAATATCTTACATCAATGCCACCTTTGAAAGCTAGCAGCATATTCGCTTCGTCTAAGCCTTGAGTACCATCATCATTATATTTTGATGGCAATTCTATTTTATTATAACTTAAACCAACTGCCAATGTCGGGCCTAAATAGAATTTTTTACTTAGCTTAAATTCATACAAAACACCTATAAATACTGGAATCATCATTAAAGAACCGTCTTCAATTATTTCCTCTGATTCCTTTGTGCCGACTTTTAATTTATTTACACTGTTGGCATTGGCAAAAACCAGGCCTATTTCAAGATACATGTAGAAATCTTTTAGAAATCCGCTTTTCATAGAGCTTAAATTAAAATACACGCCTATATTAAACATAAAGCCAATATTTGAAAATACCTTAGTAAAGTCCTCGGATCCTACCGGAATTATCATTCCCGGCCCGCCGTAGAGTTTAAGATGCAGTTTAATTCTTTCTTCTATAGGAGTTACGTATTCTCTTCCTGTTAACTTTTTAATAACTTTCCGTTCATATTTTTCAAGATCACGCATATCCTTAATTTTAACTTCACTTATATTTGCTGAAAATGAAGATAATGCTAAAAATGATGTTAGAATTGATATTATGATAATGTATATTAATGCTTTATTTATTTTTTTCATATTTTCTAACTATTAACTCCTAATTTATATAATGCAAAATTTGTGCCATTAGGACATTTGCTAACTTAAATAATAGCAAGGAGTTAAAATTTTGTCCTTATAATTAATCGTTGGGAATTTTATTTAAATGTGTAAAAAACCCAACACTTGTGGAAAATATATACTTATTATAAATTTCGTCATTTTTTCTTAAAAAAAATCAAAAAAATACACAAAATAAAAAACATAAGAAAATTATGATAATTTTTTTTAATCGAAATTCACATTATTAGTTTACAATAAGAACTACTATTTTAAACAAGAAAAACTTCTAATGTATTAAATTGTACAAAAATATTAATATCTTTACAAATTATTTCGTAAATTTCTATATTGTATTGAGAATTCAAAAAGAATAGTTTGCAGTGAATGTATGTCACATTCACTGCAATAATTTATTATAAAATTGAAATGTCTAATTTATTCAAACCGGCCTTCGTTTTCCTCAACGTTTTTCGCTGTAAGGTTTAACCTGCCCTGTTTATCAATTTCAGCAAGTTTAACCCAGACTTTATCGCCCATGTTTAAAACGTCTTCAACGTTATTTATCCGGCGGTTTGCAATTTTTGAAATGTGCAGTAATCCTTCTTTTCCCGGTAATATTTCGCAAAACGCTCCGAAATCCATAATACGTTTTACTGTTGCGTTATAAATTTTACCTACTTCAGGTTCTTCAATAATCTGTTCAACCATGTGATAAGCAGAAGTAACTGATTCAGCGTTTTTGGAACATATTACAACTTTACCGTCATCATCGATATTAATATCAACACCGGTTTTATCAATAATATCTCTGATAACTCTTCCGCCCGGGCCGATAATATCTTTGATTTTATCCGTTGGCACTATAAATGATGCTATTTTTGGAGCATATTCGCTCATTTCGTCTTTAGGTTCTGATATGGTTTCATCCATAATGTCAAGAATTTTGAAGCGGGCATCTTTTGCTCTCATTAAAGCTTCTTCCATTATCTGCGGTGTAATTCCTTCAACTTTGATGTCCATTTGAAACGCTGTAATACCGTTACGCGTTCCTGCTACTTTGAAATCCATATCTCCCAGCGCATCTTCAATGCCCTGAATATCAGTTAAGATAGCATATTTTTTTGTTTCAGTATCCATTACGAGGCCTAAAGCAATGCCTGCAACAGATGCTTTTATAGGTACACCGGCATCAAGCATAGCTAATGTGCCTGAGCAAACACTTGCCATTGATGATGAACCGTTAGATTCCATGATTTCCGAAACTATACGGATAGTGTAGGGGAAATCTTCTTTTTTAGGTACAATATTCATTAATGCGCGTTCTGCAAGATATCCATGTCCAAGTTCGCGTCTCCCCGGAGGGCCAACACGGCCGGTTTCACCAACCGAGAAACTAGGAAAATTATAATGAAGCATAAAGTGTCTTGAACCTTCACCTTCAATATTGTCAAACCGCTGTTCATCAGAAACTGTTCCAAGTGTAACAACACCGAGGCTTTGAGTTTCACCTCTTGTAAATAAAGACGTTCCGTGTGTACGGGATAAAACGCCTATTTCGCAATCAATAGGCCTAATTTCATCAACCTTGCGGCCGTCAACACGGATATTTTCGTTTACAATCTGGCTTCTTACAATTTTCTTTTCAGTTTTTTCAAAAAGCTCTCTAACCTGACTTATAATGTCATTTAATTTTTCATCTTCAGCGTATTTTTCACTGAAATAATCTACAATTTCAGTATTAACAACGTCAATGTTTGCTTCACGTTCTTTTTTAACAAAAGTATTTAACGCGTTTTTGATTTTATCTCCGGCAAATTCGTTGAATTCTTTTTCAATTTCTTCATCAGCAGTAAAAATTTCAGGTGCGGCTTTTTCTTTGCCGCATTTTTCCCGTAATTCATCCTGTATCTTGCATAATTCTTTTATATGATTATGCGCTTTTTCAAGAGCTTCAAGCATTTGCTCTTCAGTTAACTCGATACAATGTCCTTCAATCATTAAGATTGCATCTTTTGTTCCTGCAACAACGAGGTCCAGTAATGAATTTTCAATTTCTTCATAAGTAGGGTCAATTATAAATTCGTTGTCAATATAACCCACCCGGCATGCTCCGACAGGGCCGTGGAACGGCATGTCTGAAATATGCGTTGCCGCGCTTGCTGCAATCATACCTAGTACATCTGTGGGATTTTCCTGGTCAGAAGAAACCGCTATAGGCATAATCTGAACTTCATTTCTAAATCCGTCAGGAAACAGCGGCCTCATAGGCCTGTCTATTAACCTCGAAGTTAAAATTTCTTTGTCCCCGGGTTTGCCTTCCCTTTTAATAAAACCACCGGGTATTTTACCCGCTGCGTATAATTTTTCAGAATAATGAACAGACAAAGGGAAAAATCCTGCATCTTTTTTTGGTTCTTTGCTCATTGTTGAAGCACAAAACACTGTACTTCCTTTATATGAAACGAGAACAGCTCCATTAGCTTGTTTTGCCATTTTTCCCGTTTCTATTATTAACTCACCGTCTTTTAAGGGCATACTAACCCTATGAACAGTTCTATCTACTTTTTCCATATTTTATTTAATTCCTATTTTTATTTTCTTAATCCGAGTTTCTCAATAATAACTCTGTATCTATCCAAACTTTTATTTTTCAAATAATCAAGCAGTTTTCTTCTTTGGCCAACAAGTTTTAATAAGCCAAGCCTTGATGAATGATCTTTTTTATGCGTTTTAAAGTGCTCGGTTAAATTTTTAATTCTTTCAGTTAAAATAGCAACTTGAACTTCAGGTGACCCTGTGTCGCCATCATGCACTTTGTAATTATCTACTAACTCTGCTTTTTTTTCTTTAGTAATTGACATCAATCTCCTCCGGTTTTTTTAACAGTGATAAACACTCTTCTTTATCTTTAATAAGCTGATTTCTTAGCTCATCGAAATTTTCTAATTTTATAATTTCCCTAATTCGTTTTAAAAAATATACTTTAATATTTTTATTATAAAGATTTCCTGAAAAATCAAAGATATTCGTTTCTACAGCAGGGGGATTTTGAAAAGAAAGGTTACTTTTTCCGACAAAAGTCATACCGCTATAATATTCTTTTTCATAAACAGGCTGTCCAAATTCGTTATTTTCATCTCCTGCTATTTGTACTTTAGTTAAATATACTCCGGGCTTGGGATAAACCATTTTGCTGTTCCGGATGTTTGCTGTTGGAAAACCAATCTCACTGCCTTTTCCTTCGCGTTTTTCCACTTTACCCGTAATAAAATATGGCCTTGCTAATAACGCATTTGCCTTTTTAATATCTCCCTGTTTTATCAAAGAACGTATCCATGTACTGGAAATCTTTTGGCCGTCTTCCTTTATAGGCGGTACAATGTGTATTTCAAAATCATCAAGTTTGCTTATTTCTTCTAAATCAGAAGCGCTGATACTTGAGCCTCTACCCATGCGGAAGTCATAACCCACAACTATTTTTAAACTTACAAATTTTTCACGCAAGCTGCGAAAAAAATCTATTCCATTAAGTTTACCAAAATTTTTTGTAAAGTCAATTAAAATTAAACCTTCTATTCCTTTTTTTGATAAAACACAGGTTTTGCTTTCGATATCTATTAACCTGTAATGATTAATTTCAGGATTAAAAATTTCATAAGGAAGATTGGAAAATGTAAAGACCCAGGGGCTTGCATCTTCTTTTTTTGAAAAATCAATTACTGTATCTATTAGCTTATCATGCCCTTTGTGAATTCCATCGAAAGTTCCTATTGTTAATATAACACGTTTTGATTGTTTTTCAATTTCCTCAACACTTTTAAATATTTCCACTATTAAAAACCTTTTCAAATTTAAATCCCGTTTTGAAGTTAAACCGGGTAATGGCTAACAGAGATTGTTTTTCATCAACCAAACGGTATAAGCCCTCAGCATTGTTAAAGTCGGATTGAAAGAAATCAGGTTCAGGTTTAATACCGTTTAATATTTTCTGTTTATATTCATTCTTAATAATAATATAAGGAAGAAAACTGATACTTTCATTAACAGGTATTATTTTTTTCTTTAAAACATCACATTTTTCATCCACATTCACAGCCTGTTCAATTGAAAAAATACCGGCTTTGGTTCTTCTTAAATCTTTAATATGACCACCGCATCCGAGCATTTGCCCTAAATCGTATGCAAGGCTGCGGATATAAGTTCCTTTGCTGCATTTAACCCTTATTTCGCAAAAAGGGCTTACAAAGTTTAGCAATTCGATTTCATAAATATTTACAACGCGTTTTTTTAATTCAACTTCTTTTCCTTCTCTTGCATATTTATAAGCTGGTTTTCCTTTTATTTTAATAGCAGAATAAATTGGAGGCATTTGTTCTATTTGCCCTTTAAACGTTAAAAGCACGTTCTTGATTATTTCCGGGGTTAACTCAACCTGGCTTTCGGAAATAGTTTTACCCTCGGCATCGTAAGTATCCGTTGTTATTCCAAAGTGAATATTTGCTATATATTCTTTTTCAAATTTTTCAAAATATTTTACAAGTTTGGTTGCTTTGCCTATACACACTATGAGTAACCCCGTTGCCAATGGGTCTAATGTTCCTGCATGGCCGATTTTTTTTATATTTAAGTTTTTCTTTAATATTTTTAATGCGGCAAATGAAGATATATCTTTGGGCTTATCAACTAATAATATTCCGTTTATATTCTTTTTATCCGTTTTCACCTGAATCATTTTCTTCCTTATGCCAGCCCTGTTCTTTTTCTTTTTTTTCCATTTCGGATAATTTATAATATAAATCAACGCCTTTTTCAACACTGTCATCAAGCTTGAATTTTAAATGAGGAATGTGTTTTAAGGTTAACATTTTCCATAGTCTTTTTTGAATAAAATTCGAACTTGAATTTAGCCCTTCAAGAATTGACTTTTTTTCATCATTCTCCCCCATAATGCTCATGAAAACAAGGGCTGATTTAAGGTCTTTTGCAACTTTAATATGTGTAATACTGTATATTCCGGTCACCCTGGGGTCTTTTATTTCTTCACGCAGCAGTTTTGAAATTTCATGTGTGAGTAAACTTTGAATTTTTTCTATTCTATGTCCTGACATTTTGTCCTCTATTTTATTAGATAATTATAACCGGAAAATAAATTTTATGTAATGAATTAGGCTCAATACAGAAGCAAGTGTAAAATAATTAAAGTTAAAGCCGGATAGAAAAATATCTTGGCTTTTACATCATCCCTACAGGTTCGGCAACTTCTTTGTTTACTATCTCAGTTATCTCGTTGTTTTCATTAACGTGAACAACAACCGGATCGTGTTTTTTAGCTTCTTCCGGAGTTAGGGAACAATATGAAAGTATAATGCATAAATCTCCGGGGCTAACCAGCCTTGCCGCCGCGCCGTTTAAGCAGATGACACCGGAGCCTCGCTCACCTTTAATTGTGTATGTATCTAAACGGTTTCCGTTATTAATGTCTAAAACGTAAACCCTTTCGTATTCCAGAATTCCTGAAGCGTCCAACAAATCTTCATCGATTGTTATACTTCCAACGTAGTTTAAATCTGCTTCAGTTATTGTTGCTCTATGTATTTTTGCTTTTAACATCTCTATTTTCACCGGAATACTCCTTATAACGAGATTTTATTTACTGTCTGGCAAAGTAATAATTTCACGGTACTTTGCTAACCGTTTATTAATTTCATCGGCATTTACGTTCTCAAAACCTTCAATACCAAATCCTTGAACGTAAAAACTTGCTGTAATTGTTCCGTACGCAAGGCCCATTTTTATGGAATCATGGTTTATTTCATCTGCGCTAGCAAGATAGCTAATAAACCCGCCTGCAAACGAATCCCCTGCGCCTGTTGGGTCAACGACATCCGTAACAGGAAAAGCAGGTAAAGAAAAATAAAAATCTTTTCCCGTTATTGAAACTCCATACTGGCCTTTTTTTATTATAATGTATTTAGGGCCGAGTTTCAATAGTTTGTCAGCTGCAACGAGTAAATTATCTTCTCCTGTAAACTGTCTGGCTTCTCCTTCATTTACAAGAAGAATGTCAACTTCTCTAATAACATTCTCAAGTTCTTTTTTCTTAATATCAATCCATAAGTTCATTGTATCAAGCATTGTAAAAACACTGCCCATTTCTTTTTTTACTTTTAGCTGCAAAACCGGGTCAATGTTTGCAAGGAATAAGATTTTACTATCCTTATATTTTTCAGGAATTTTTGGAACAAAGTTTTCAAAAACTCCCAGTTCGGTTGATATTGTATGAGCTTGATTCATGTCGTCTTCATAGTATCCGGACCAGTGGAAAGTTTTCCCGTTGTAAATTATTTCAATACCGTCACAATCTATGTTCTTTGATTTTAAATAATCAAATGCTGTCTTAGGATAATCTCCGCCCACAACACCGACCATATTAATATCTGTTAGTATATTTGCCGAATTGGCAAAATGAACAGCCGAGCCTCCCAGTAAGTCTTTTCGCTCACCTTTAGGCGTTTTAATATCATCTAGAGCCACTGAACCAACTACGCATACTGACAAGTTTTTCTCCTAAAATTAAATGCTTTAAATTCGCCTCAAATTTAAAATTTTAAAATTGTTTAGTCAATCACTTTTTTATGGTTTATGTTACTTTGCTGAATTTTGTAAAAACTCATATTAATGCAATAATATTTAACAATTTATTAGTATAAAATTTCATTTTATAAAAATCAGAGTTCCAAAAAAAAAGAGCGGTATTTTATGTACCGCCTTGAATTATAATTAATTAGGGAGATAATTCCGTTTTAAAGGGAGAATTCAGCGCAGGTAATAAGCAACGCTTTTACCCGCGCGTGAATGTTTATTTCGAAAAATTTTTACAAATATTAAGGCTCCTGAATAGGGTCTTCAAGTGACGGATTAACCGTTGTTTTTACTCCGCCAACTCCATAAATCGGATATCCGTTTGCAAAAGATTCAAAAGCTGCTTGCGGAGACCCGCTGTTTATCTTATTATACCCTGCAGTATTTTTTATTGTACCAATACTTGCTATTTGAGGTGACCCTCCTCCAAAAGGATCATCAAGAACTATATAATTACTTCCTGCTTTTATATATATTAAAATTTTATAATTAGAATTTTCTTCGATTAAAATATTTGAAAAGCTGTAACTTCCAACATTACTTAAATCAGGGATGCTGGCTGCGTCATATACATTTATCAAACTATCACTTGCATCGTAAACTTTGATATAACATTTTGACCCTGTAAAATTTACTGAAGTATATTTATTTTCTGAATTGTCAAGGATGATTGTTCCGCTTATTTTAAAAGTAGAACTTTCCGGATGCCCGGGTACAGCTTCCTGACCGCATGCTATAAAACTCAATAATAAAACGCTTATTAGTGATATTAATTTTAATTTTTTCATTTTTACTTATTTCCTATTATTAACTTCCTAAAATAATTCTAATACTCTCCTGTCGGGTAAGGGTCAAATTTAAATTTTAAAAATTTATATTTTTTTTTAAATTTTTTAAAATAATAGCTTGTTTTAACGTTATTTATTGCGTTAAATTTAGATATACTTTCAATATCTTTAAAATACCGGTTGCTTTTTAAAGATTATTTCCTTTTAAAAAATGTTTTTAGCAGGATTAAACTTGCCATATTCTATTATTTAGAATAATTTTTTATTTCAAGTACAGAATTTTGGAGGTGTTTTGCATAATCTAGTTGTTATTTTTTGTACTGTTCCCGGAGACGGAACTGCTGATAAACTTGCGGATTCTTTAGTTGAAAGTAAACTTGCAGCATGTGTAAATATTATTCCCGGAATAAAAAGTGTTTATTGCTGGCAGGGAAAAATTGAAAGAGATACTGAAAAATTATTACTTATAAAGACAGTTGAGCAAAACACCGATAAAGTTTTTAAGTTTATTGAAGAAAATCATCCGTATGATGTTGCCGAACGAATTAGTATTGTTTCGGCAAAAACCGGACAGGATTATTTAAAATGGGCAATTGAATATATCGAAAAGTAAATTTTTGGGCAGGACAGGGTATCGCTGTACTTATATACAGAGGAAAGTCCGGGCTGCATAAGGCATGAAGCCGGATAACATCCGGGGGGAGAAATCCTACGGAAAGTGCCGCAGAAAATATACCGCCGGTTTTCCGGTAAGGGTGAAAAGGCGGGGTAAGAGCCCACCGCTTTCCGGGGTAACTTGGAAAGGCATGGTAAACCCCTTCAGCAGCAAGGCCAAACAGCAATAGGCAGCCTTAGCCGTTTTACGTTGCGGGTAGGCCGCTTGAGCCATAGTGTAAATTATGGCCTAGATAGATGATACTATTAAACACAAAACCCGGCTTATGCCCTGCCCGTTAATATACGTTTTAAGGACGTTTTTATGAATACTTTAAAAGGGAAATTAGTTTTTATCATTGTTTTTACTTTTATCATCATGTTCCTCGGGTGCCAGACCACTCATGAGAACACTGTGGCGCTAATATGGAAGAAAGACCTTGTTAGAGGAATTAATAATTTAAATACATATGTTAACGGATATAAATCCGGAGGCAATATTTATCCAGTTGCTAAAATGAAAGACAGTTTTTTTTATCTCGATAAACAAGGCAAAACCATGTTTTCCTATAAAACAGAAGATGATAATGAGCGTTATACTGTTTCCAAAGATTATTACGCTACTTATACCTCAAAACATATAAGAAAAAAGCGTTTTACAGGTAGAATGATTCAGCTTTATAAAAATACCGGCTCACCTATAAGAATAAGAAAAAGAACCATGCATAGAATAAAAAAAAGCTATCCCAAAAACGGTATATTAACGCGTTCTTATCCCAGATTATCCCCGAACGGTAAGTTAATTGTTATGTTTGAATCCGGCGGAATGAGTTTTATGATGTATAATAATACCGGAGGAGAAATTTTACCCTTTACTACTTACGGGCCGCTAATAACGTGTTATAATTTTTCGAGAAATACTGATAATTTTGTAATAGGATATGTTAACGGCGCTGTTGCATTTTATAATAATAAGGGAAGAGAATTATGGAGCAAGAAAATAACAGCGGGAAAGCTGCGCGTTGTTAAATCCGTCTTCATTTCCGATAACGGTGAATACGTAGGGGTTTTAGCAGGGTTGTATTCCGAAGAACTCCTTGTATTTAACAAAAAAGGCCGGGTTATCTGGCATAGCCAAACAGGGTTTAATCAAAGAAAACGGGTTTGCGGAAGTTTTTCCACGGGTAACGCGAACCGTGTTATAATCGGTTTGCCTTCAGGAGCTCTGATTTATTCAAACCCAGACGGTGAATTAATTAAACGCGTTAACTTTAGCATAAAAGAAGAAAAGCGGTTTTTTCTTTTTCATGCCAATGCAAACAAGAGAGGGTATACTGCGCTTTCTTTTTCATCACATGACAAAACGAGGATTTTTATCTACGGACCAAAAGGAATACTCAGGCGGAAGTTTTATTTGAAAGATAGATATGCTTATGTAAAATTTTCCGATAAAGCAGACGCGCTTTATATTCAGGGTGATAAAAATATTTTGTGTTACGATTTTAAACTGGAGGATTAACAGTGAAACGGTTTACGTTATTATTTATATTAATATTTGTTTTTATAAAATTTGCCGGAGCAGAGTTTAAATGGCCGGTAGTAAGGCCGGTTTTTACTTCACATTTCGGAGAATCAAGGCATGACCATTGGCACAACGGCATTGATATAATAGCAGGAACGAGATACTCGTTAACGCCTCCAACGGATTCTGAAGTTGTTTTCAGGCGTGATGAAGCGGACACTCCCATGCCGGACAGGTTCGGCGCAGGCAACTTAATTGTATTGCATCACCCTGCTAATTTAAGAACGTTTCATTACCATCTTGTAAAAGGAAGCATTATACAAAATAAAACAAAACTTACCCGCGATGATATATTTGCGACAATGGGCAACTCGGGAAAATCAAGCGGAACCCATCTTCACATGTCGTTATATTCCACAAAAGATGACAGTATATTAAACCCGATTGATTATTTTCCAAAAGTAGAAGACACTAAAAAGCCTAAAATCAAAAAGATATTACTACGCGACCCTATGAACGATTATATAAACATTTTCAAGGTTAAACGCATGCGTAAGAGAAGCCATTTCCGCGTTATAGTCGTTGTACATGACATTATGGAGGGAAGAAACCGTGGTAAATCTCCTGTCGGCGCGCGCAAAGTTATCTTAAAAATCGATGATAAAAAAGTTAAAGAGTTTAGTTTTGATAAAATTGTATTAAGAAACCGCAGGTATTGTTTAAACGGTGACCCGGATAAAACGTTTAAGCGTACATACATTTCCCTGCCTTACTACATGGACATGGCAGGTATTGTTATTAATAAATCAAAGTATAAGTTTACGGCTATTGTTGTTGACAACGGCGGGAACAGAAAATCTAAAAGCGTAACCGTAAAGTTTTATTAGAAA
>CALGPD010000445.1 GCA_937960625.1 uncultured Spirochaetia bacterium
GAAATGAGAACCGGATATACAGAATATAAATATAAACAATAAAATCTTTTTCATGACACTCAGCATTATACTGTGAAGTGAGATTTAAAGTCAATGATTTATTCCTCTTCTATTCTTAGTGAATCAGGATTCATCTATGGGCTGCCTCTCTTATAAAGTAACAGACATTACTAAAACTCTCACGGAAAACAAACCAAATAAGATTGCTTCGCGAACACCCGTAATAACTGAACCCGGATGCTTCCTTCGTTTTCACCTGATGAAGTACTTCGTCTGAGGGTACGCCCGTTTATGTTACAAAGCCGCGTCATTGCGAGAAACGTAAGTGACGAAGCAATCTCATCCCAGATAAACCAAATGGGATTGCTTCGCTACGCTCGAGGGTGACTAAGCATTATGGGTAAATATGATAATATTTGGAAAAAGATAGCTGCGCATTCCCAAAACAAACTGAGAGATTTCAAAGTAAACTAACATCCTAAAGCAAGCTATTCCTGCTTACCGTTATTGCATTCTTATTTTTCACATTCTTGAATTCAAAGTAAACCGTAAAAGTAATTTGAAGGATTTATTTTTATATTCTGGATTGTTGCGCTATCTTATCTTTTAACGCGTTTTCTTCAAGCTGGTTAAGCCCTCTTTCCCGAGCGAAACATAAAAGCGCGACCATATCACCTTGTTTGGTTACAGGGAATAATAAAAGCTCGCCTATACTTTGCCGGTCTTCTGCCGAGAACATATCCTGAAGGTTTTTGTTTACAAAAGCGTCTTTGATTATATACAGGTTTTTATTTAATTTGAAAAATCTATCATAAAACTTATCGTATTTGCTGAATTTTAAATTATCAACAGTTTCAGGTGATAATCCCTGACTGCGGATAACAGTGAAAAGCCCTTCTTCGTCTTCTTCAAGCAGAGCAAAATGAGAAATGTTGAAGTCTATATCCAAAACTTCGCTGATATTAGCCCAATAACTTTTTAATGACGGATTACTTAAATCAGCACCCTGGGATACCTGATTTGCAAGCTCTTTTAGTTCTTCATCAACTGCTTCGGTTGAATACTCAAGATAAGCATCATCCGGTATTTCAACAGTCTGGTCTTCCGGAGACACATCGCCTTCGGGGATTTCCATATCAGAAGCAACTTCAACTTCCGTTGTTATTGCCATAGTGCTAACGCCTTTATCCCTCTCAAGGCCTTCAGTTACATCATAAATTTCGTTAATTGAAAGTTCGCCGGTTCTAGCGCTCTCATCTAGTATTTTAGAAGATTCCTCAAGCATATCGAAAACAAAATTAGAACGCTGCTTGTATTCCGTGATACGCTCTTTTTCTTTTTGATTTTTAATTTTCAATATCATTAATAAAATCAATGAAACCGCAATTACACCGTTGATAAGGAGCAATAATCTTTGAAGAAAATTAAGCGGAAAATCTTTCGGATTTCCTATAACGAAAACCAATATGCCTGTTTTTACTGTATTATTGCGTAAATTCAATACTAATCGTTTACCCCAGATTATATACCCTGAAGTTTTATATTCAACAGGGGTTTCGAAATCCCTTTTTTCAGTATTAATCTTTTCAATTAAGTTTTGTTTTAATGCGGCAGAAGGGCATGCAAAGAAAACCGCTTTTTTACCGAACATCAAATTCTGTTTCAGCCAATTCCTGTTTGATGGAATCAAATTTTTAAACTTTGCGACGTCAACGTAAAAAATAATTCTCCCCTGGGAATTAACGTTTACGGCAAAAATATAATAACCTTTATGTTGGATATGATAAATTCTATTTTCATTTGAAACCTTTAGTTTATTCCAGAGCGCCTCTTCAAATAAACGCTGGCCTGTCTCCGTTCTTCCCGAAGAAATTATTATTTCCCTTTCGTTATTTACAATTTCAATTTTATTTACAAAATCACTGCCCAGGGAATACGCGTTTATAGTGTTTGATACCCGTCTTAAAGTTTCAGCAGAACCTTCTGTATTTTTAGCGAAAAAAGCGCCTTTAATTTCTGTTTTTTCTCTTAGAACAATCATGGAAGAATAAACGTGCTTGGAAAATTTATCTGTTAATTTTGTATCTACACCGGATAATTCGGCCCTAACCTCTTTTGAAAAAGAACTTGAAAAAATAAAACTCCTGTTCCTTGCCATTACAAAGAAGATTACAAAAGTCATGATTGGAATAAATATTGCAATTATATATGGTAGATACTTTTTCATGATATAACAATCCTATTTAATTATAATTTTATTATATATTATGGAATTACGGGTAAACACAACGAATAAACCCGTTTTTATTCCCTTCTCCATCATTATCTGTTTCATACGCTGAATACTTACCATGCCCGATACGCCGATTGCTATTCTTCTTGAATACATCACGTTACCTATATTTCTTACCGAAGAACCAAATCTGCGCATAAAACGTTTATAAATCTCCTGATAATAAGACGTTGTCCTGTTTCCCGGGCCTAATAAATTAAACGCTTCACCTATTATATCGGCAGCTTTACGTAATAATACAGGCCTTGAATCAGAATAAATCATTCTTAGCAAACCTTTTGTAGGCATTAATAAACTTTTCCTCAGCCTGATTAGACTTGCATTGCTGCTGTCGTTAAAGTATGCAATCTCACCGTAATTTCTGCTTGAGCCTAAATAATCTTTTGCTAATTTTGTAAGCCTGTCTCCCCTGCTTATGTTGTAGGGGACAAAGAATAATACATTGCCTTTTGGGATTGGAACTCTGGGCCCTCCGCGGGTAATATAGATAGTTCCGCCGCCACCGCCTCTGCGCCCACCGCCGCCGGCTTCAAGTTTAGCAATACGTGATTTTAATAACGCGTTTTCTTTTCTAAGTTTATTAAGTTCTTGTTTAATTTTTTTAATTTCAGGCGAGTCTTTATCTGAAATTGCCACCTGATTTACATTTTCAGGTTTAAAATCAGTAATGTATTTAACCGGGTCCTGCATTGTAACAGTTGATACATTCCCCGCGTTATCTACAGCAGCAGCACTAATTATATTTTGCCCGGGTTTTAATTTTATAACCGCTTCAAAAGTTTTCTTGGCTTTATCAACTTTAGCTTTTACTTTTTGACCGCTCGTTGCGTTAGTAACTTCGATAATTGTTAAATCATTGTCAGACCATTTCCCTGAAACTTTATACTCTTCTTTTTTCGTTTTATTAGGCAATCCTGTATTAAAAGAAATCCGTGGCGCGTCTGTTTTATAATTTACGGTTATTGATGTTCTTCCGCGTTTATCAGAATAATCCTGAGCAATTATTGTAAATTTATTCTCTCCGGGTTTAAGGGTTACCTGATATATAAACTTATAGCTTGCCGGGCCGGTTTTTTCCATACTAAATCCGGCAAAGTCGCCAGGATATAAAGTTACATTTCCCTGGCCTAAAATAACTTTTTCCAAATTTTGTTCGTTGATTGTACCTATTATTTTATAAATTCTCTCAGAAGTTGTTACATTGTTATTCTCAAATTGTACAACGGGTTTATCCGTATCGTAATTTATTTCAAGTTTTTTAACAACCTGATGCTTCCCGATATCAAAAGCAACTATCTTAATAATATTTCTTCCCTTACGTAATCTTAAAATATGAGAAAACCTTCCACCGCCGAGTGTTCCAATTCCAGCCATGCCTGACAATTTAATTTTTGCTTTCTTTTTTATTCTTCCCTGTTGTATCCAGATTGTACGCATATTTGCTTCCTGAAAGCGCCCTTCCAATAGAAAAGTGGATTTAGAAACCGCGCGCGGCACCGAACTTAACATTATCTTAGGATTGGTTTTATCAACAATAACATTATACCTGACGCTGTTGGTTCTTCCACGTTTTGATGTCGCGGTTAATTTTATCTCATAAGTTTCTTCATTAAATTTTTTAGGATTAATAATAAGTTTTCCAAGCAGTCCGTTTGTTATATTTCCCCTGCGATTTGAAAGTACAATTCCTGCGGTTTTCCATGCACCGCCAATTAAAAGAGATCTATAAGAAAGTGTATAAGAACGTATACCGCTTGAAGCCTGAACAGTTCCGTAAATATAAATCTGATTTTTCTTAACATATCCAGTTTTGGAAGTAATATTTACCTGAGGGTACTTTTTGTCTATACGCATTATACCCCCGCCAGGGCTTTCAGTTCCAAGCCATAAATAACTTGACTGCATTGCGATACAGTTAATGGAATTGTCTATTAAACCGTTCTGTTTAGTGAATAATTTATAACTTTGAGTTCCTTTATTAACTCTATATAAACCGTCAAATGTAGCAACCCAAAGATAAGAGCCGTCCATGATTATATCAAAAATTACGGTAGACAAAGAATGTTTAATAAATTTTTCATCATTGGTATCAAATCTATATACTCCGGCTATTGTACCAACCCAAATGGAATTTCCTTCGGGTAATATTGAATTAATACGCAATTTAGGCAAAGTCAATCCTTGTTCTTTGCCGTAGCCGGACCAGCTGCCTGAATATATATCATAACGGTTAAGCCCGGATTCTGAACCAACCCATATATAACGTCCTGATTTTGCAAGGCTGAAAATTGAGTTTGAGTTTAATCCGTCTATTTCTCCGAATTTTGTAAACTCGTTGGTTTCTTTATCGTATTTGTTTAATCCCCATGTTCTTGTTCCAATCCATATATTTGAACCGTCAACGAGTACACATGTTAGGTAATTATCAGTTAAACCTCTTCTCGATTTTTTAAATGTACGCCATGAATTGTTTTTTGTATTATAAAAGGAAAGCCCGTTTGCTGTAGTAAACCATAAATTATTGCCGTCAACACCAATATCAGTAACGTAATTATCTACCAGCCCTGAGTTGGATTTTGTATAAGATTTAAATGTTCTACCGTTTTTCCGGAAACGCAGCACACCTTTCGCGGTGGCAAACCAAATTGAATCACGGGTAACAGCAATGGATTTGATAAAACCCGTTGTCACTCCATTTTTGCCTTCTCTGTAGGTTTTAACGCTTGATAACTCAAAACCCTGTGAATACAACAATGCTGAAAATGCTATTAGTATTAGAAACAATAAACCCCTCTTAATATTATCCTCCTAACCTAAACTTAGCACGTTGTATATATTGCCTTGCTTTAGCATTACCAGGATCAACAGCGAGTATCCTTCTCCAAACAGCAATGGCCGCGCGTAATTTATTCTGCCTGTATAAAGTAATCCCTTGGTAAAATAATGCTTGTAACTGCCCGCGTTTTGCCGCGTTTCTCTTTGCTGTAATTCTATTATAATTTTCAAGAGCACGGCGGTAAAATTTATTGGTTTGTTTATACGTTGGATTTATTCCCCGAACAACGTTAAAAGCCGCAAGCGCTGCTTTCCAGTTCCTTACGTTATATGCCCGCACTCCTCTGGCATAATTTCTAGCCACAGTAATTTTTGCTTCCCTTTCAGCTTGGGCGAGTCGGGCAGCAGCTTCGCGGTCATCTTTATCAAACTTAACTACAATTTTTAATAATGCGATTGCCTTAGCATAATTTCTTCTACGTAAAAACGTTACTGCGTCAGTTTTAATTCTTCTAATTCTTCTGGATAATGCTACCATTGCCTGTCGGCGTTTTTCCTGAGCATATTTATCTCTACTGTTTATTGCTAAAAGATATTCGAATTGAGTAATGGCTTCAATGTAATTGCGCTTATCCATGTATTCATCGCCTTTTTTGCGGTTTTTAAGCGCGTCTTCCGAACGCTGAAGTTCATCTTTTGCCGTATTAGCCAATTCGCTTTCTTGTTCATAATTCAGAATTTTCTTGTATTCTTTAATTGCGACTGCATAATTACCATCATTAAAAGCCCTTTCAGCTTTTTTAAACGATAACCTTACTTCACGGCTAATTTGCTGTTCAACTCTTGTAAGTTTTAAACGTATTGCATCGCTCTTTGGATTTCGTTTTAAAGCTTCCTGATAACTTTCTTTTGCCTTTTTATATCTTCTTAAACGGTAGTATTTATCGCCTTCACGTAAAGCAATATTCCCCGCTTCTTTCTTAAGCTGCCCCGCTCTTCTTATATACTCGCGTATAACATTTGCGTCAAAATCAGGTGATTTTGATTGTTCTTTTAAAACCTGTGTCCATTTTTTAATTGCAAGGTCATACTTTCGTTTTCTAAAAGCGCGGGCACCTTCAGAGAAAAATTTCATAATGCGTCTTCTTTGTTTTTCCCGTTTTATTTGTACTACGCATTTATTCCTTAATTCCAATGCTCTAATGTTACGGGGCTGAACACTTAAAACTCTATTTATAGTAGTTAATGCTAATTCAAAATCCCTGTTATCAAAACGAGCCTGAGCAATCTGCATGTTTTCTTTAACCGAACGCCTTGCGGATGCTCTTTCCATTAAATCTTTTGCCTGTTTCTTACCTTCATTGGCCGCGCGGTTATTTTTATCTATTAATAATACCCTGTCAAAAAATACAATGGCTCCGGTAAAATTTCTTCTTCTTAACTGGGTTCTTCCTTTTACCAAAAGCCCGTTAATACGCCCCGTGAACATTCTCAATGCCCGGCGGCGGCCGTTCTGAGCTGTCCGGTTATTCGGTTGTATTTTTAATACAATATTATAATTTGTTAATGCCGCCTGATATTGTCTGTTCCTTAAAGCATCGTTAGCAATAGCGAGATGTCTTTGGGCCGCGCCTTTTCTTTCCTGTTGGGTAGCGCGTTTTAGAGCAAGGGCTTTAATTGCGAGTTCATGTTCTTTATCTATCGAAATTACCATATCAAATTTTATTATTGCTTCATCAAAATCTTTCTGGTCACGTAAAGCAACGCCCTCATTTAATAAAGCTCTTAGTTTAGCATTAAGCTGGCGCTGCGTTTCAAGAAGTTTTGACCTTGCTTTATAATTCGTTCTGTCAGATACCCAGGATTTTAAAAACGCGTCAATTGCATCCCTATATCTTTTGTTCTGCAATGCAACCATACCTACCCTGTATAATTCTTCGCTGCGGCGCTTTCTTATTCTTGCGTTTGTATTTTGTTTGTATTTTTGTTCTGCCTTTGAAATAATAACATTGGCTTTTAATTTCAATTCTTCATCATTTGATCTGGCTACAAATTTCCTTAATATGGATATAGATTCAATATATTTGGCTTCGTAATAATAAGACTCACCTCTTTGAAATAATTTCTCATTTTCATTTTTTGCATTGACAATAATTCTATTTGAGCCACCGGCATTAATTGGTGTTCCTTGGTTCCCTGTTGGAGATATAATAACGCCTCTTCTTATAACAGGAGGGGCAATGCCTTCTCTAATTGCCGCAACAGTTGCACCCCCGGCAATTCGTTTTAAGAGATTACTCGCCGGAGTATATTCAGGGTCAATTGATAAACAATGTTTTAGCGCTCTTTGCGCTTTTACAAGTTTTCCGTTAATATAAAAGCTTTCACCAATTTTATAAAACTTTGTTGCTTCGCGGTTTACCTCACTTCTAACTTTAGCTAACCACGCATTCGCGTTTTTATGCGCGGGATAAATATCTATTACTTTAACAAAATTACGTATAGAAGACGCAAACTTTCTTCTGTGATAATCTTCTATTCCTTTTTTCATATATCTGTTTATTCTGTCTTTATCTTTTTTAGACATCCAGTCTTTATTCGTTGACCGTCTCTGAGCAATACGCAAATATTCCTGAGTAAGCTGATTTAAATCTTTATTCTCCACATCATCTCTTTGGATATCCTGTAAAATCTCCATGGCGCGGCCATACTGCCCTTTACGCATTGCTTTCTGCGCTTTTAAAAAATCCTTAACTTGTTTATTAACTTTTTTTGAAGGCGGACGTATTAAAAATTTCACACCAAAGCTTAATGTAATTCCTGAACTAGTTTTAGTGCCGTCGGTAAATTTATTATCTCCGTTCATTTCTTGATAAGCAACACCAAAGTAAAAAAGTAATTCTTCAAAAGGCCTTAAGTCTATACCCCCGGCATATAGGCCTGATGATAAACCTGCATATATTGTAAACCATTTGGCTATCCGGAAAGACAAACCGAAATGATAATTTAAACTTGCAGATACTGTGGGTATTGATAAATCAAAATTTATAACCAGACGTTCATTTAAAGCCTTAAATGTAATTCCCGGTTTTATTATCATGGGAAAATTTTCTTTAGTATCAGGGTCATTTTCAATTGCATATGAAAAAGCATTTCTAATCTGAAACCCTAATGATAAAAAATATGTTAAATCAAATTGCATTCCCGCATCCACACTTAATTCTGTTCGTGAATAGCTGCCCCCATTAAATTTCATTGATTGATTAAAAACTTTTGCAGCAAAACCAAGGCGTATTTTTTCACTTATTGAAACACCGTAACCGATATGCGTTATTATTTGTGAATCTCCTGTCCCTTTATTTGGAACCTGATCATCAAAAGGCAGTAAATTTCCACTCTGCAAAGCAAATGTTGTATAATTTGCAGATATACCCAAAGCCTGATTTTTTCCTAAAGGTATTCCAAAAGCTCCCATAATACTGGAATAGTTTATTAAATGAATCATTTGATAATTTAATGAAAACTCAAAATCTTCTATATAAGCTAAACCCGCAGGATTTAAATATAAAGCTGATGTGTCAAAAACATCCCCTGTGCCCGAATATCCCATCATAAATGCTTTGGTTCCACCGCCATATGAATATAAAAAAGGCTCACCTGAAGTATTTTCGTTAGCATATACAGCAAAAGATGCACAAAAAGTTATTAATAATAAAATTATAAACGTTTTCTTTTTCATAATACAAACTAATTATATATCAATTGTCTAAGAATTTAAAAGCATTTTCTAAAATTTACTAACACTTAAATTGATATTTTATAAAATTTTCGACAAATAAAATCAGTTTACTATGAAAAAAGATTATTTTTAACTTTTTTTCTTAAAATAATCTTGAAGAGCAGTTTTTAGGTCATTTATGTCTGATGGAGAAGTGCCCCCGCCTTGTGCCATAACAGGCTTTCCGCCTCCACGGCCGTCGGTTTTTTCGTTTAGAATTTTTATTATATCAGATGCTGAAACACCTTTTGTCACATTATCAGCGCTAACCGAACATAAATATTGTATTTTTTCATTTTCAAAAAAATATAAAATGGATATATATGAAGGTAAATTGTTCTTAACTCTGTCATTAAAAACGCGTAAATCTTTTGCGTCAGACACAGGGGCGTTCATAAACAAAACGTCAAAATTACCGAACTTTGAAATATTATCTTCTATCCCGGATTTTACGTCAACTCCTTCACCTGACTTGATTTTCTTTATTTCTTTTTCAAGTTCTTTAATTCTGGATATTAAATTGTCTACACGGTTGATTGTCTCTTCACCTTTGACATTTAACTTTTCCTCAATACTGCTTAAAGCGTGTAAGTTCTCTTTAACATATTTCAAAGCTCCAAGACCTGTAACGCATTCAATTCTTCTTGTTCCAGATGAAATTGAACTCTCTGAAACGATTTTAAAAAATCCTATATCTCCTGTTCTTTTTACATGAGAACCGCCGCAGAGTTCTGTTGAAAAATCCCCCATTTTTACAACCCTTACGGTATCACCGTATTTATCTCCAAAAAAAGCAAGAGCTCCTTCTTCCATGGCTTCCTGTTTTCCCATGATTCTTATATTGACATCCAAATTATCCATAATTGCACGGTTAACAATTTCTTCCACCTTTTCGATTTCACTTTGTTCCATGGAAGAAAAATGAGAAAAATCAAACCTCATTCTATCAGGCAATACCTGTGAACCTAACTGGCGCACGTGTTCACCAAGAGTCATCTTTAATGCTTTCTGCGTTAAATGCGTTACCGAGTGATTACGCGTTATACTTTTCCTGCGGTCGGTGTCAATTACAGCTTCCACTTCTGTACCTTTAACGAGTTCCCCCTGCTTAATTTTACAAAAATGATAAATAATTCCATCGAGTTTTTTGGTATCAATTACATCCGCTATCATTTCCGGGGATTTAATCTCACCCGTATCTCCTGTCTGGCCACCTGATTCACCGTAAAACGGTGTCTTATCCAGAACAATCATTACATCGTCACCGGTTTCTGCTTTATCAATTTCTCCGTCATTATTAAAAATCAGCAGGGCGTTTACTCTGTCAACAATTTTAGTTTCACCGGTATATTCGGTTTCAGGCAAATCTTTTAACAACTCTGCTATTTTTGAAGACTCAACTTTCCATTGCTGCCGCCCTCTTTCCCGCTGCTCTTCCATAAAGCCGTCAAACTCTTTTTTATCAACTTCAAGGTCAGCATCTTCCGCGATTTCCACGGTAAGGTCAAGGGGGAAGCCCATGGTATCGTATAATTTAAAAGCTTCTTCACCGGAAATAATTTTCTTGCCCTGTTTTTTTAAATCTTCAATCAATGAATTAAGATAATTCACACCCTGATTTAAAGTCTGAAAAAACCTTTCTTCTTCGGCTTTTATAACTTTTTCCGTATTAGCTTTGGTCTTTATAATTTCAGGATACTGCGTTCCCATTATTTCACAAATAATATCAACGAGCCTGTACATAAACGGCTCTTCAATCCCGATTATTTTACCGAACCGGATTGCCCTTCTTAAAATTCTTCTAATAACGTAACCCCTGCCTTCGTTAGACGGTAAAATCCCCTCGGACATGGCAAAAGTTACAGCGCGGATATGATCGGCAATAACGTTAAAAGCAGCAACGTTCTCACCTTCATACTTTTTCCCTGCCATTGTTTCAACTTTTTTAATGAAAGGGGAAAATAAATCCGTTTCATATACACTTTTCACGCCTTGAGAAATTAAACATAATCTTTCAAGCCCCATTCCTGTATCAATACCGGTCATGGGCAAAGGTTTAAACTCGCCTTGGGCTGTATAATTAAATTGATTAAAAACGAGATTCCAATATTCAATATATCTATTACAGTCACACCCCGGTTTACAATCAGGATCCCCGCAAGCAAACTCTTTGCCCAAATCATAATAAAGTTCGCTGCAAGGCCCGCAAGCTCCGGTTTCTCCGGCAGGGCCCCAGAAGTTATCCTTTTTACCAAGCCTGACTATTTTTCCAGCAGATATTCCAATGTCTTTATTCCATATTTCATATGCTTCATCGTCTTCTTCATAAACTGACACCCATATTTTATCCGTATCCAGTTTAACAATGTCTTTTGAAAATTCCCATGCATATTCGATAGCGCCTTTTTTAAAGTAATCACCGAAAGAAAAGTTGCCCAGCATTTCAAAAAAAGTATGATGCCTCGGTGTTCTTCCCACGTTTTCAAGGTCGGTTGTGCGTAAACACTTTTGACACGTTGTAGCTGTTGTATACGTTAAATCTATTTCACCCGCGAAATGCGGCTTAAACTGTACCATACCCGCTGTTGTAAACAACATGGTTGGGTCGCCCTGCGGCAGCAGCGGTGATGAAGGCAGTACTTCATGGTTTTTACTTTTAAAATAATCTAAAAACGCTTTTCTAAGTTCTTTCGATGTCATGGGTTCTTCCCGTAATAATAATAAAGTTTTGGTTTTCAAAAAATAACAGGTTTAATCACTACATTCAAGCTAAATTAATAAAATAAAGAGTACGATTTTATTTTTGTTTATAAAGGAGAAAGTGAGCGTATTCAAGAGAGAATTGCCCATATATTTATAGGATTAATTCGGATTGTGGTTATGAAAAATATTAACGCGCAAGTTCGGGGAAAACCGCAAAGAGGTATATTAACGAGACTGCTTCGTCACATCCGTTCCTCGTAGGTGACACCGGCTTTTGCCTTTAGTGAAGCAAACTCGTGGCAATAGTCATTGCGAACACAGTGAAGCAATCCCGTTTGGTTTCACTATTCTAAGATAAAACTAGACACCGCTTTCAATGATTATAGGAGATAAACTAAACACATAGGCCTGCCGCTGCTTTAATCGTTATTTATT
>CALGPD010000446.1 GCA_937960625.1 uncultured Spirochaetia bacterium
ATTTTAAGTTTCCCGCTAATTATTTCATAAAACCTTGACTAAAACATATCACAGTGATAATATTATTTTAAATTTTAAACTGGATAATTTTATGCTCTCAATGACTGGATATGGTTATACTGAAACCAAAGAAAATAATATAGAAATAGTAGTTGAAATAAAAAGTGTTAATAACAGATATTGTGATATTAACATTAAAATGCCATATTTTTTGAATCCGTATGAGCGTGAAATTAAAGATATGATTCTAAAAAAAGCACAACGCGGTAAAATTGACGTAGTAATTTTATTAAAAGACAAAAATCCTAATTATGATATTACTGCCAACGCGGAACTTGCAAAAAAGTACTATAATTGTTATGGTGATTTAATACATGCTCTCGGATTACCTGATTCTGTACGTTTGGGTTATTTACTTAAATCAGAAGGAGTAATTTCTATTCAAGAAAATCGTGATGCTGAAGCATTATGGAATATTCTTTCAAAATATATTGAAGGCTGCCTGAAAAAATATGCTGAAACTAAAAAAATTGAAGGTGAGCAAACTAGAAAACACGTTCTTGAATGCCTTGGTAATATTGAAAATTGTGCTTTTAATATTAAAAAAAGAATAAAAGAATTTTCTCAGAAATATGAGGAAAAAATCAGGAAAAAGATTTCCGACCTTGTTGGTGAAGATTTTGATGAAAACAGGATTTTACAGGAAGTAGGGATCATAGCATCAAAAACTGATATTTCCGAGGAATTAGAAAGATTGACTTCTCATATCTCCCAGTTTAATAAACAATGTAAAAAATCCGAAGCTGTGGGACGCCAACTGGATTTCATATCACAGGAAATGAACAGGGAAATAAATACAATTGGAGCAAAAGCTAATTCTGTAGATATTTCTGAATTAGTTATAGATATGAAAACTGAACTTGAAAAAATAAAAGAGCAAATACGGAATATTGAATAAATTATGAAAGCGAAGACCAAACAAAGCAACATAATTATAATCACAGCTCCATCAGGTTGCGGGAAAACCACACTTATTAGCATGTTAATGGAAAAGCATAATGATATTGAATTTTCAATATCAACAACAACGAGGCCTCCACGGTTTAATGAAAAACACGGTATTAATTATTATTTTGTACCCGTATGCGAATTTAAAGAAATGATAGCTAGGGATGAATTTATTGAATGGGCCAATGTTCACCGGAATTATTATGGTACACAATTTAAGGAAATTGATAGAATTTTAAAAAATAATAATAAAGTATTACTCGATGTTGACGTTCAGGGCGGAATGAACCTGATGAAAAAATTTCCTGGATGCAAATCAATTTTTATTGAACCGCCTTCAATACAAGAACTTGAAAGACGTCTGAGAATGAGAAATACTGATAATCCTGATGTTATTTCGCAAAGAATGGAGGATTCCGAACAAGAAATGATGTTTAAGGATAAATATAAATACCGTGTCATAAATGACAATCTTGACCATGCTTACAACGAACTTGAAAAAATAATATATAACGAATAATTCATGAAACAAGTAACAAAAACTAAAATTGATTTATTACAAATAAAAGATCTACGTGTATATTTTCACCTTGAAAATGCCACTGGAAAAGCTGTTGATGGAGTAAATCTTTCTGTTAAAAGTAAAGATACGCTTGCTATTGTTGGTGAATCCGGCAGCGGGAAAACAATAACAGGTCTGTCAATACTTAATCTTGTCCCTTCTCCGGGAGAAATAATGCCGGGAAGTGAAATAATGTTTGACGGCAAAAAAATCAACTCACTATCAGAAAGAGAATTGATGGATATCCGGGGGAATGATATTAGTATGATTTTTCAGGAGCCAATGACTTCTTTAAACCCTGTGTATACAATCGGAAATCAGATGTCCGAGGTTTTTAGGTTTCATAGAGGAATGGATAAAGAAACAGCAAGGCAGGCATCTATTGAAATGTTAAAAACCGTTTCTATTTCTTCTCCGGAAAAAAGAATAGATGCTTATCCTCATGAGTTATCAGGCGGAATGAGACAACGGGTAATGATTGCAATGGCATTATCGTGTAAACCTAAACTCGTTATCGCTGATGAACCCACAACCGCACTTGATGTAACAATTCAGGCACAAATTTTAGATTTGCTTAAAAAGTTAAAAAATGAAACCGGAACTTCGGTTATTCTAATAACACATGATTTAGGCGTTGTTGCTGAAATCGCTGACTACGTGGCTGTTATGTATGCGGGAAGAATTGTCGAATACGCAGATGTTAAAACGCTTTATAAAAATCCTGTTCATCCTTATACAAAAGCTTTGCTGGCTTCAGTTCCCAAAATAGGAAAATTAAGTCAAAAATTAGAAGAAATTAAAGGCATGGTGCCGAATTTTACTGAGTTACCAACAGGGTGTAAATTTAAAACCCGCTGCGCTTTTAGAAAAAAAGATTGCGATATAGAGCCGGAATTATTAGAACGTGAAGATAAAAGCCATAAAGTCCGTTGCTGCGTGTTTTAAACAGTCTCCAGCTTTTCAATAAGTATTATCAAATCGTCAGTTGTTTCCAGCGAAAATTCTTTTGCAACAACAGGTTCAATATCATAAATAGTAATATTATTTTTATCTGCAAGAGAAATAATATTAGCGAGATACACCGCATATACAAGTTCAAAATGAGAGGCGGCTGAAACGGGTTCATGATGATACATTATTGCCTGCACCAGACTTTCCGGATATTCCCAGTATTGGACAATTTTACCTCCAATCCTTGCGTGCGTTAACCCGAAGATAATATCTTCCATAACGGGCATGTCTACGCCTTTTTCCATACAAACTTTTTCAATATGCTTTGCCTTCTCTTTATCAAAATTCATAAGCACTATTTTACCAATATCGTGAAGCAGGCCGGCAGTAAAAAATTCATCCGTGTTTTTAGCAAGTTTGTATATTTTTGCAATTTTTGAGGAATACAACCCGGTTTTATGCGAATGTTCCCAGACTTCAGGAACGTTTCCAAAACTATTATTTATGGTTTTTATTGCTCCGTAAGAGTATAAAAGATTTTTTAATCCATTAAGGCCAACGAAGTTTATTGCTTCTCTAATTGATGCGATTTTCCTGACCAATGTAAATTCAGCCGAATTAACAAGTTTAAGTAAATCAGCGCTCAACGCCGGATCTTTTGTTATATGATTTGCAATTTCTGAAATAGTAATTTCCGGATTTTTTAATTTTTCTAAAATGTGATTAATATTTTCCGGGTATTTAGGTAGAGTATCAATAACTTTTAAAATCTCACTTGTAATAATATTATATGGCGGAGGGTTTGCTTCCTCATATGAAAAACTTAACATTGCAATTGTTTTTTCTTCATATATTCCGATTGAAATGCATTGAGGAGAAATGCCGGCTTTATTTAATAGCTTAAGGGATAAAAACAATCCCATACCCGCGCCTTCGGCTTCATCGATTATTTTCAGGCTTTTTTGCGGTTCTTCATACTGATGCTCAAAAGAATTAATTTTTTCCTTAATTCTTTTTGTTTCAATATCATTTAGCAATGAGTTATTTACAACGTATAATTTAAAATTATTATCAGCATACTCCTTAAATATTACTTTAACATATAACCCCATGTCTTCAGCATGAGAGTTTAATTCATCATATCCATGTTTTAAAAAATTTGTAAATTTGGCTACCCGCTCATCATAATTTTCAATATCAAAAATTTTATAACCATTTAATTTAAAAAAAACTCTTTTAAGGTTGGCTTTATATGCATTTTCGATTAGTTCATGTATAACAAAATTTACCGGTGTATTTAAATGCTGAAAACGGTTTCTTTTAAAGATTAAAGACAAGTATGTATTCAATTTGTAATCAAATAGATTATCAATAATATATTTTTTTAAAGAAAAGGGTTTTTTTTCATGTATGTATTTTTCAACGATGTCGTCAGTTAATCCATCTACTGGATATACTTTGCCGGTCATTTTTATTACCTGAATAATATATTTTCAAACATTAAAAATAATATACACTTGAAATCGAAACCAGTAAATATAATTTTTTTTATAATGAGTTGCATGTATATCATGTTATAAAAATGAATTAGTAAGAATACTCAGGTTTATTTTAATATAAATATTAAAAAATGTTTATATACTCTTTACTCATTGACTTTATTACATTAGTTTTAACAAAGGACTGGGAAAATAATTTACTCCGGAATGTCTATTTTTTTAGAATTATGTTAACCTGAATTTGATTTTATTACGATAATATTATCACAAAATTACCTTTTAATAAGGGGGCATTATGAAAAATATTAAACACCTTAGAGACTCTCTAATAGAATTGAAAGATAACTATGGGATAGTAGGCCTTAAAGGCGGTACAGAAGTAGAAGATTTATCTTTTAAAGAAATAGAATACATACACAGTATTAGCTGCGGTATTGTACCCCTTACAATAAAAATTGGCGGGCCGGAAGCCCGAAATGATATGCGGAAATTGTTTGAATTAAAAGTAGAAGGTATTCTAGCTCCAATGATTGAAAGCCCTTATGCATTTAATAATTTTATCAAAACTGCAATGGAATTATTAAAGGAATATGGAATACGCCCAATGCTTTGCATGAATGCTGAAACAATAACTTTTTATCACAATATGGATAAAATAATTAGTAATCCGTATTTTTCACGAATAGATTCTGTTACTGTTGGCCGCGGAGATTTATCCGGTTCTATGGAAAAATCATGTGTTGATGACCCTGAAGTAACAAAAGTGGCAAAAGATATTATTGTTAAAGTTAGAAAATTAGGAAAGAAAACCAGCGTGGGCGGAAAACTTACTCCGGAAAGTATTATGAACGTTTATGAAAATATTGGTTCACATAGGGCAAATACAAGGCATGTTTTAATTTCACTTGAAAGCGGGCTTGATTTAAAACAAGCATGTGCTCATTCTCTAGCTTTTGAAATTAAATTATATGAAGAATTAAGAAATATTGCTCCGGATAAAAAAGATGCATATAATAACCGTATTGTAGAAACTAAAAGACGTATGGTAAAAGGTTTTGCAAGCGCTGCTATGATTGCATAAAATATTTATTTCTAATCAAAACAATTTCTAAAATATATTGACGTATGGCAAATATAGTATAATATTTCTTCTACAATGCTTTTTTATTTAAAATTATATATTAATGGATAGAGAAATAATTAATAAAAGGTTTCAGTATGTCTTCAATACATGATTTAGTCTCAAAAGAAATAGATAAACTTCCTCCACTTCCAAATACGGTGATGAAAGTGGTTGAATTATGTAAGGACCCGAACCTTAAACCCAGGGATTTGAATAAAGTAATTTCATTTGACCCTGTATTAACGGGTAAAGCATTAAAATTAATCAACAGCGCTTATTATGCGTTAACAGAAAAGGTTTCAAGTATAGTACGCGCAATAATAATGCTGGGCTTTAATACAGTAAAAAACCTTGCTTTAACCACAGCAGTTCTTGGCCAGGTAGAAAAAATGGGAAGTATAGGTGCGCTTGATATGGAAGGTTTTTGGAGACATTGTCTGGGTGTAGGTGTATTGGCAAAAAAAATTGCAGCTGCAACGGGTGAAGACCCAAAGAATATTGAAGAATACTTCATTGCAGGGCTTTTACACGATATTGGAAAAATAGTATTAAATAAGGCTATTTCCGAAGATTATTTACAGGTTATAAAAAAATCCGACATGGAAGAAAAGCCGTTAATTGAATGTGAAAAAGAATTATTAACAATAGATCATATTGATGTTGCACGTAACATCTGCTCAAAATGGAATTTATCAGACGACCTAGAACAAGCAATTTTATTTCATCATAACCCCCTTGAATGTAATGATAAAAGCAGAAAAGTTGTTTATTGTGTTAATGTGGCAAATATTTGGTGTAATCAAAATTCTATAGGTTTTTCAGGAAATATGGGCCCAAAAGAAATAGATAAAAAAATTCTTAACTTTTTAGGTATAAGTGAAGCCGATATATATAACTGGGAAAATGAAATAGAAAAACGTATTAGAGATGCTAGCGTGTTCTTGAAAATATCATAATAATCATAATAGCGCAGGAAAATTATGAAACTTAGATTTTGGGGCGTCCGGGGCTCCATACCAACTCCCGGAGATACAACAGTTAAATACGGTGGAAATACAACTTGTTTAGAAATTCGCGGCGATAATGATGAATTATTGATTATAGATGCGGGTACCGGAATTAAACCTCTTGGGGATTTCATAATGAAATATGATGCCCCTCACAACCCTTTGGATATTGAAATTTTACTAAGCCATACACATTGGGACCATATTCAAGGTTTTCCGTTTTTTGCTCCTGCTTATCTTGCATCTTCAAAAATAACAGTATACGGCCCGGTTAATTTTAGTGAAAAACTAGAAGACATATTAATTGGGGATTTTAATATGAAATACTTTCCTATACGCCTGCAAGAGTTAAGAGCAAAAATAGAATTTAAAGAACTTCAGGAATCAACTTTTAAAATTGGAAAATTTAATATATCATCAACGTATTTAAACCACCCTATTTTAGATTTAGGATATAGGATTGAATATAACGGTAAAATAATTGTTACAATGTTTGATACTGAACCTTACCGGAATACATTTGCCGATGACCTTGATGTTGATGATATGGATGAATTTGACAGACAAGTTTTTGAAGAAGCTCAGGATGAAGTCAATAAACGCATTGCTAAACAAAAAGAGCATGCTCAGGATGCAGACATTTTAATTTACGATTCTCAATATAAAGAAGATGAATATAATACAAAACTTGGTTGGGGACACAGTTATATTGAATATGCAGTCAGGTCTGCAAGTGAGGCAAATGTAAAAAAACTTGCACTTTTTCATCATGACCCCATGCGAAATGATAGAAGTGTGGATGAATTTCAGAACTCAGCTATTAAATTTGCAAAATCAATAGGTTTTGAAAGTGAGATTTTCTGTGCAAGAGAACGGTTAGAGGTGGTAATATAATTGAGTACTCATAATTTATCAATAAAATTGTCTACAATCTGGAATATTACGAATAAAATCAATTCAACCATGGAACTAAATACTTTACTAATTGTTATCATGGAAGCAGCAAAAAAAATATTAAATTGTGAAGGCTCTTCATTAATGCTTATGGACCATGAAGCTGGTGAATTGAAATTCGATATTATTACCGGAGAAGTAAGCAAAGAAAGTGTAAAATCAATAAGGGTTCCATTAGGAAAGGGAATTGCCGGTTTAGTTGCTCAAACCGGTGAACCAATTATTGTAAATGATGCTGAAAATGATACCCGTGTTTTCAGGCAGGTTGATGAAAGTAGTAAGTTTGTTACACGCAATTTACTTTGCGTTCCAATGAAAATAAAAGATAAATTAATAGGAATTCTTGAAGGTGTAAATGCTATAGGCAGAGATGGTTTTACCGAGCATGACTTAATTATTCTTAACTTTCTTTCTGATCAGGCTGCAATTGCAATTAATAACAGGCAAATGTTTGATGAACTTGAAGAGGCAAACCGTGAACTGGCAGATAGAGTAAAAGAATTAAACGCGTTGTATGAAGTTTCTATGGCAGCAACGCAATATTATGATCTTGAAAAATTATTTGATACAGCGATTCGGAGTATATCAGAAATAATCGGTGCAAATAGATGCAGCTTGTTTTTACATTATGAAGAAGAAAATAAATTCGTTCATTATGCTTCCACAGGAATTCCGGAGTTAAAAGGTTCTAAATACGCTGTTGGTGATGATGAAGGAATTATGGGCCAAATATTTCAAGACGGATATCCTGTCCTCGTTGTTGATATAAATCAGGATGACCGTTTTTCAAAATTTAAAAGCCATATATTTGATTCCAAGTCATTTATGGCAATACCTCTTACAATTAACGAAAAAATAATCGGTTTACTCAACCTTGCAGATAAAAAAGAAGAAGAAATATTTAACTCCACTGATTTCATGATTTGTACTTCAATAGGAAATCACCTTGTTTCCGCCTATAACACCTATAAACTAAATCAGGAAATATTAAAACAGGAACGCCTTAATAAAGAGCTTGAAACAGCAGTTGCAATACAAAAAAGAATTTTACCAAAATCTTTTGATAATTCAGCAGACATCAAAATAAATGCCTTAACCATGCCTGCAAGAAGCGTTGGGGGTGATTACTATGAATTCTTTAAAATTGATGAAAACCGTTTTGCATTACTAATTGCTGATGTATCAGGAAAAGGAATACCCGCTGCATTATTTGCAGCGTTATCCAGAAATACATTAAGAGCAGAAACTGCTAATTTTATATCAGCGGAACAGGTATTTAATAACGGAAATCAATATATATGCACTGATTCTGAAGCCGGAATGTTTGTTACCGCGGCGATATTTGTTGTAAATCACGCAGAAAAATCAATCAATTATGTTTCCGCAGGCCATAATGCACAAATTTTTTATAAAGCTAAAGAAAATAGTCTTGAACTTATCAAATCAAAAGGTGTTCCGTTAGGCGTTTTACCTGAAGCTGAATATTGTGAAAAGACCATGCATTATGAACAAGGTGACACATTAATACTCTTCACTGACGGAGTTGTAGAAGCAAATAATGATGAGCATGAGGAATTTGGTGAAGAAAATTTCTACGAATTAGTAAAAAAATACAATAATTTATCCTCAAAAGAAATGTTGGAAGCCATGAAAAATGAAATTATGGACTTTTCAAGCAAAGATCATCTGTTTGATGATTTAACAATGATGGTTGTCCGTTTTTAATTAATTTTGTTTTACTGCTTGATATAAAAAATATTTCAGGATATAATTTTATCATGGAACCTGACAATTTAACAAAAGAAGAAAAAATTAATTTATTGAAATTAGCCAGACAAGCAATAGAAAAAGAATTATTTGGTAAATCAGATATAAAATTAAACACAGGATTCCCTATTTATCAAGAACAAAGAGCTGCATTTGTAACCTTGCATAAAAAAGGGCAATTAAAAGGGTGTATTGGGCATATAATAGCTCAGGATACCTTGATAAATACAATTAAAGACATGGCTTATTCTGCTGCTTTCCGGGACCCTAGATTTTCACCTCTATCAAAAAGTGAATATAATGATATTGATATAGAAATTTCCGTTCTTACTCCTTTAAAAAAAGTTAAATCGTATGAAGATGTTAAGGTCGGTGTTCACGGTATTATTGTTTCAAAAGGGTTTTACAAAGGAGTTCTGCTTCCACAGGTAGCTACAGAGCAAAATTGGGATGCAGAAACTTTTGTTAAACATTGTTGTTTGAAAGCCGGGCTGCCTTCAGATGAATATAAACGCGAGGTGGATATTGAAATATTTGCAGCCAATGTGTTCGGCGAAAAAAATATTGATGAATAGAGCGGAGTAAAATGGAATACTTTCAAAATCTTAATTCTAATCAGGAACATATATACGTTCTTGCCGAAATCGGTATTAATCATGACGGTGATATAAAAAACGCAAAAAATTTAATTACATCGTGCAAAGATGCCGGAGCGGACGGGGTAAAATTTCAGCTTATACATCCGAATACTTTATTAAACTCTCATGTTTATGAAGAAAACAACAAAATGGTTAATCCTGTATTGAGTATTTTTAAAAAATACATCCTTAATGACAATGATTATATCGAACTTGCCAACTATTGTGAAAAAACAGGTATTGACTTTTTATGCACTTGTTTTGATGAAGAATCAGTTGATTTAATTGACCCTTATGTTAAAGCGCATAAAATTGCTTCGGGAGATATTACCCACATTCCGCTGCTAAAACATATCGGTTCTAAAAATAAGCCTGTAATACTTTCAACCGGCATGTCAGATATCCATATTATAAGGCAGGCTGTAAACGCGATTAAAGACGGCGGAGGGAAACAAATAATTCTGCTACATTGTGTCTCGTTATATCCCCCAAAAGATAATGAAGTAAACTTAAACGCAATAAAAGCCTTACACGAAGAATTTGAATTATTAGTTGGTTTTTCCGATCACTCTCATGATGATTTGGCTGCAATTTGTTCATATTGTCTTGGCGGAAGGTTTATTGAAAAACACGTTACTTATAACAAAAAAGCTTTGGGGGCTGATCATGCAATGAGCATGGAAATTCAAGATTTTGAGCAAATGATATCTAAGTTAAGAAGAATTCAAGTAATACTTGGAAAAAATGAAAAAAAAGAAGTTGGCAGAGAAACAATTATAGCCAAATCTGCTTTCCGAGGAGTTTATGCGAAAATTAATATTAAAAAGGGTGATATTTTTTCAAAAGATAACGTTTTAATTGCACGCCCTTCATCGTGTTTAAAACCTATTGATTTTTATACTATGGATGGAAAACCTTCGCTGCGCAATATTGAAGCAGGTGATGAAATTATACACGGAGACTTTTAATATGATTGCCGCAATTATTCAAGCGCGCATGAAATCAAGCCGTTTACCCGGAAAAGTATTGAAAAAACTTTCCGGCACACCGTTAATAATGCATTTAATCAACAGATTAAAAAAAATAAAAAAGTGTGAGAAAATAATCGTTGCTACAACTCTTGACCCCTCAGATGATGCTCTTGAATTATTCTGTATTGAAAACCAAATTCCGGTATTCAGGGGGAATATTAACAACGTATTAGAAAGATATATTGAATGCGCAAAAATATATGAAGTTGATATAATAATTAGAGCATGTGCTGATACTCCTATTGTGGATATTCCCACGCTTGATAAAATGGTTGAGCGTTTAACTGCAGTTGATTGTGATTATTGCGGAATTGCGGGCGGTTATCCTTGTGCGAGTACCGGGGTGGAAGTTTTTACGTTAAAAGCTGCGGAAAAGCAGCTTGAATATGATTTAAATACTCCTGAAAAGGAACACGTTTCAATAGTTATGCGCGAACGTGATAGTTTTAAGCGGTGTGGAATTATCCCTGACAAGGAAATACAGCGTAGTGATTTAAGGCTAACTGTTGATACCCAGCCGGATTTTGATTTAATGACTGAAATTTTTAAAAATTTTGATAATATCGATTTTACTCTAAGGAATGTAATAAATCTTCTAGACCGAAAACCCGAACTTAAAAAACTCAATTCACATATAAAGCAAAAAAAAATCACTATTCCTTCTGTGAAAATCGGTTTAATTGTTAAAACCCTTGAAGATGATTTAAAAGAGAATTTATTCAAGATATTTGTGGAAAAACATCATATTGGAATTGAAATATTATACGTGAGCATGAGCGACCCTAACTTTGACTGGATAAAATTTGCCCGTATGGCAAGCGATTTCGACTATGTATTGTTTGACAAATCATTAGAACACCTAACGTTTAAAGTTCCCTCTCATCAAATTGACCTTAATTTAGTTACCCCGGAACTAATGGTAAAATTAGTCAAAGAAGAACTTGGGATAGAATAACGTAAATTGTGATTAAAAAAAATGAGTAAATATTTTTCAATAAATCAACTACTCAATCCTGTCAATAATTATAACCGCTACATCATCATTAAACCGGTTGTCTTCCGTGTATTGAAAAATATTATTGTATAACTGCTCAACGAATTCCTTCTGGCATAAACTATGATTGTTTTTTATATATTCATAAAACCTTTTTGCGCCGTAAATGGTTTCATAGTTCCTTGTATTGTGCTTGGTTGCCTCAAGAATCCCATCCGTATATAATATAATTCTGTCATTCTTTTGAAGTTTTACTCTTTCAACCTTGAATTCATAATCAGGGTCAAAACCTATGACAGCACCGTCAGCAACGAGTTCCCTGACTTCGCCGTCTCTAATAAGAAGCAGCGGTTGATGCCCCGCGTTAGCAAATGACATTTCATTCAGCCTTCTGTTGATTACACAATAAGCTCCGGAGAAATACATACCATGCATG
>CALGPD010000447.1 GCA_937960625.1 uncultured Spirochaetia bacterium
GGATACACTGTATACGTGTGGAATTAATTAGTTTAGAGTATGTTTATGAATTGTAAAAGCTATAATCAACTTAAAAATTTTTTAATTGAAAATAACTTAAAAGTAACAAAGCAAAGAAAAATTATTTTCGATGCATTTAATTCAATAGCCGGTCATTTCACTGTCCAGGATTTATATGAAAAACTTACAGAAAATAATTTGGATATAGGTATGGCAACCATAAGCAGGACTTTAAATATTTTTGTTAAATGCAAAATAGCAAAAGGAATTAAGGTCGGAAATAAAATGACCATGTATGAAAACAATAACGGAGAGCATTATCATCTCCGGTGTATTCGCTGCGGTCGTTTAATTGAAGTTAAGAGTTACAGAATGATTAAGTTGATAAAAGAAATTTCAAGGGACAATAATTTTAATTTTGTGTCCTCAACTGTAATAATTTCCGGCTTGTGTGAAGAATGTAAAAGTATAAAAGGGGATATAGTATGAATATTTTTTGTCATCATTTATATGAATATAAAAAAGGATTAAGACGTTTAATTTTACATACAATGGATGTAAAATATAAAGAAGGAATTGAAAACAAACTTAAAGCAAACCAAATAGACTATATTATGGTACCATTGGGTAACTCAAAGATGAATCTATTCTTCGGGCAAAAACAATGCCTTGATACATTACGTTGTTTTCATACTTTAGATTTAAATGAATTAACTCATGAACAGGATTTTATTCTGGGAACAATGCTGGGCTATGATTTAACTTTGCAATGTGAAAGATATTTGAAAAGATTAAAGAAAGAAAAAATGCGTAAAGTATGTTGAAAAACAAAAAAAATTAAAAACTAGTTGATTTTGATTATCAATATCGCTAGATTTCCTGTATGATACCATTAATTTTTGCTCCTGTTAACAAAGAACTCGTTATTGAAACCATAAAAGGCGGAAAAAATTCCAATCTCAGGTTAAATGAATTAGGCCTGGTTAAGGGAAAAATTGTTAAAATAGTAAATAAACGGCAAATGGGGCCTATATTATTACAGGTGGATAATTCAAGGTTAGCCATTGGCCAGGGAATAGCATTAAAAATTATTGTAAAGATTTAATTTTTTTAATTTTATATTGATAATGAAAATCAATATCATAAAGGAGAGGTTTAATGAAATTGCTTAATCAATTAAAAAAAGGCGAAAAAGCCAAAATTAACAAAGTTGAGTGCACGGGGGAACTTAAAAAGCGTTTAACGGAAATGGGCGTTATAAAAGGCGCGGCTGTTGAAGTTTTGAAAGTTGCTCCTTTGGGTGATCCTATAGAGATATCTGTAAAAGGGTATAATCTTTCTGTTAGAAAATCCGAAGCAAAGAAAATTTTAGTGGACTAAAGGAGGAATTAAATGAGTAATACGGTCGCGAATAAAAAAACTGAAAAAAAAACCATTACAATTTGTTTAGCCGGAAATCCCAATTCCGGTAAAACGACTATTTTTAACGCGTTAACGGGGTTAAATCAAAAAGTTGGAAATTATTCCGGTGTAACTGTTGAGAAAAAACAGGGCGGGTTTACTTACAATGATAATAAAATTAACGTAATTGATTTACCCGGAACTTACAGCTTATCAGCTTATTCAATGGAGGAGATAATTGCCAGGGATTTTATAATTACTGAAAAACCTGATCTTGTTGTTGATATTGTTGATTCTACAAACTTAGAACGTAGTTTGTATTTAGCGGTGCAATTAAAAGAATTGGGTATTCCATTGATTATCGCGTTAAACATGAGTGATATGGCTGAGAAGCAAAACTTAAAGTTTGATGTAAATCAACTTGAAACTTTATTCGGCGCTAAGTTCGTTAAAACAATAGGAACGAAAAAAAGCAGTCTTGAGGATCTAAAAAAAGCCATTGTATCTTTTTCAAATGAAAAAACAAAGTTTAATAATGTAGAAATTACTCACGGAGATTACGTAGAAAAATCAATTGATATGCTTTCAGCAAAAATTAAAGATGTTGTTTCTTTAGATAAGCTATATCCTGTTAAATGGCTTGCGTTAAAAGTTTTGGAGCAGGATGAAAAAGTTTTAGAGATATTAGATGATGTATCTCAAACGGATAAACAGAGTATTTTAAATATTTATAATCAGGAAAAAGAAAAAATAGCCAAAGAGTATAATGAAGAACCTGAGACTGTTATCGCAGAAGGGCGTTATGCTTTTATTAACGGATTGTTAAAAGAATGCACCATTTCAACCCTTGAAACGAGAAAATCCATAACAGATAAAATCGATAAAATTATCTTAAACCGTGTTTTAGGATTACCAATATTTTTATTAATAATGTACGGTATTTTCTATGTTTCTGTGGATCTTGCGTCGCCTTTAATCGATTACGTTGACGGCCTTTTCGGCTCACTAGGCGAAGCTGTTAAAGCCGGTATGGGGGAAGGAATTTTACGTGATTTGATAACCGAAGGCATTATAGGCGGAGTAGGCGGCGTAATGGTTTTCGTGCCCCAGATATTGATACTCTTTTTATGTATATCAATATTAGAAGGAACGGGATATTTAGCCCGAGCTGCTTTTGTTATTGACAAGCTTATGCATAAAGTTGGTTTGCATGGTAAATCATTTATTCCTATGCTTATAGGTTTTGGATGTACTGTACCTGCTATAATGGCAACGCGTACACTTGAGAACGAAAACGACAGAAAAACAACCATGCTGGCATCAACTTTTATGAGCTGCGGCGCAAGGCTTCCGGTATATGTATTAATTACAGGCGCGTTGTTTTCAGCAAGAGTTGCATCTTCAGTAATATTCGCAATTTATTTAATTGGAATTGCGGTAGGAATTTTAACAGCAAAATTGTTGAAGAAATTTGTTTATAAATCACAAGCTGCTCCGCTTGTAATGGAATTACCTCCTTATAGAGTGCCGACTTTAAATAATGTTATCAGGCACATGGGGGAGAAAGCTTGGATGTATTTAAAACGAGCCGGTACAATTATTCTCGGTGTTGCTATCGTTTTTTGGTTTTTAACATCATTTCCTAAAATCAGCGAAAAACAGGAAGCAGTATTTACTAATAAAATAACAAACGTAAAAAATACTTACAATGACAAATTTTTTAGTATTTATCAAAAGTTTGATACTTCGGCAGAAACTAAAACGGAAAAAACGGATTTTTCTAAAGCTGTTGAAGCAAATCAAAATTATAAATCAACTTTCTTAAAAATAGACAAGGTTAATAAGGATTTTAAGAATGCGGTTAAGAAAGGAAAACTATCCGATAATTCAGCTGCATATAAAACCTTAGCCGCAAAGAGAGATGAAAAGTTACATGTCATTAAACAGGAAAACCCTGTTTATTATAACGCAGTCGTTGAGTATTTAAAGTTAAAATCAGCGAAAAAAGAAACAATTGCAGGTATCAATCTTGAAAAAGTTTCTTTTGAAAAGCGCAATAGTTTCGCAGGTAGAATAGGTAATTTTATAGCACCCGTGTTCGCTCCTATGGGTGTTGATGATTGGAAAATCGGTATTTCATTAATCGCGGGTTTTGCGGCAAAAGAAGTTTTTGTGGGAACATTAGGCACGGTTTACGCTGTTGGTGAAGAAGAGGATGAAGAATCCGTTTCATTAAGACAGCGAATATTAAAAGATCCACTCTTTTTGTCTAGGAAACCTATTTCCAAAGACCTTGTCGCGAAAACCGGAGGAAAATATCATTTGATAAATGATAAAAGCAAAAAAGTAGTATTGGTTAACGGTAAGTTTTACCGTCCTAATTTACTCGTTGCTTTTGCCCTAATGATTTTCGTTCTATTATATCTACCGTGTATGGCTGTAGTAGGTGTATACGTTAAAGAAGCGGGATGGAAATCTACATGGTTTATGCTTGCTTATACCACCGTGGTCGCATGGGGAATAAGCACATTAGTTTATCAAATAGGCAGACTATTTACATAGTGCATATGTTATATCATGCCGAGGCATTTACCTGTCGTCCCGGTATGATATTTTTTAAGGAGATATTTATGCAAACAGTTATTGCAATAATAATATTGACGACAACGGTGTCATTGATAATATATAGAGTCCGGCAAAACATTATTAAAGGAACAGGCTGCAACTGCAGTCATAATTGCGTAAGTTGTTCTTGTGTCTCAAAACAAGGTGAAACTAAATAAATATATAGAAGAAACTTTCGTAAACAATGATTTATTGTTTACGAAAGTAATATGAAATTTAAGATTTTAGAATTTTTTTAGCTTTTTCATCTGCAATATCGGTTATAAAAGAAATTCCGGTTTCTTTTTCTGTTTCCCTGTTTGCGGAATATAAATCATCACGGCTGATTTCATTTAATGTAAATTTTCTAGCCCCTGCTAAAAATTGCTGTAATCCGGCAGCGAGTTTATCTGCGTAACCGTACATTGCAACAGCGCCGAAAGGAATGTTTTTCATTTCACTTTCGCCTACTTTATCTTTAATAGATTCCCATCCTGCAAAAATTTCTTCAGGGTATGAACCAATGTCTTTTACTGTTTTGGGAATTTCATCCCAATGTCCATTTAGTTTAGCTTTGTTTTCCGGTTGAAATACTCCTTGTATATTGCTTCCCAGATATCCCGGTATCATTGGTGCCCTGCCCATACAAACGAGTTTAGTATAAGGAGCGCCCAATGCCATTGCTTTGAAAATGTGGTCTTCTCTGGCAAACCCGCCTGCAAAAGAAATATCAGGAACGTTTTTCTTTTTATCATCAAGTATTTTACAATATTCATAAGCTTTAGCGTGGAGAAGCAATGAAGGTACTCCCCAATGTTCCATCATATTCCATGGGCTCATTCCCGTTCCTCCGCCCGCGCCGTCAATTGTAAGTAAATCGAGTTTCGCGTTGGAAGAATATTTAATTGCCATCGCAAGTTCTTCCATTCCGTAAGCACCGGTTTTTAAAGAAACTCTTTTGTATCCGATTTTTCTTAAATATTCAACGGATTTCATAAACTCCTGTTCAACTTTATCCGGTGTGCTTAAATCCGTATTGCCTAACCGGCTGTGGCGCGCAAAAGACCTGATTGCATGTGCTTTAAAAGCTTTTTCCACAACAGGGTCATAAGGATCAGGGTCAACAACGTAACCTCTATCTTTTAAAAATTTTGCGTATTCAATAGACGTTACTTGTATTTCACCGCCTATATCTTTAGCGCCCTGTCCCCATTTTAATTCTATAATTACTTTGTCACCGAATTTATCAATAATGTATTCAGCTACACCGTTTCTAGTATCTTCAACGTTTAATTGAACAATAATTGCTCCATATCCGTCATAATAACGTAAGAAAGTTTCAACACGTCTGTCCATTTCAGGAGCTTTCAAAACTTTTCCGTTATCAATTTCAGCCTGCTTGTCAACACCGACAACGTTTTCACCCACAACAATTGGAAAACCGCATAATGCTGCGCCAACGGCGAATGAATCCCAGTATTTTGCCGCGATAAACGTTGAACCTAAAGCCCCGGTCATTATGGGAACTTTGCATTTGGTTTCAATTTCATTTCCAAACGAAGTTTCAATATTAACGTTTGGGAAAATACAATCGTCAGCATTGTTTGAAAGGCCGGAAGGAACTCCTTTTGCGTTGTATGCATACCCTTGAATTCTTAGGGAATGATAGCCCACGCCTAATGAAGTAACGTTTGCCGACCCTGATGTGATTTCCCCGAAATTTCTCGGGTATAATAATTTCCTACCGATTAATGAGGACAGCCATGTTTCACATTTGCCCTTACAATCTGAAGCGCAAAGTGTACATAATCCGGATTCACAAGGGTTCCCTCTGTTCATTGTGCCTAACGCGTCGTTAGACTTGTTCCATTGTATCATATTCTCACCTCTACAAATTAATTGAAAAGATTATAACATAAGTTTTATTTTTTTAGCAAATTTTTCTTATCACGGATGGAAAAAATGTTCAAAAATCAACAATGTAGGTTTTTGTAAGGAGTGGTGCTGTAAAATT
>CALGPD010000448.1 GCA_937960625.1 uncultured Spirochaetia bacterium
GTGAAAGCCCAAGCCCGATAAACGCAAAGATCAAAGTCAATGGGTTTTGTCCGTGCAAATGGTAATATATTTCATCTCCGATAAAAGCGTGAAATATGCCTACTTTATAAGACACAATCAATAAGTTCTGCAACCTTAAATATAACTCGCTAATAAAGTTTATGGCAAACCTGACACGTCCGCTTAAATTAAATCCCCGCGTTATTTTGGTATTAAAATTAAACTGCACCATAATCCCGATTTCATCATCCAAACCCGCTGCGCCTTCAACAAGCTGGTTTTTAAAGGTATAATAACCGAGTAAATCTATACTTATATATTTGTTAATGGAATACCCAGGGCCAAACATCATTTGATCAGATGATATTCCTTTCAATTTAAAACTGGCTTTTAATTCGTTAGAAGCAACGAGTTTAAACCTGTTGCTGAATTTAAACGTTCCAATGAAATAGTTTTCAAAATACCATCCAGGGTTTTGTTCCTCGGATTCAAAGCCCCCAAGGCATCCGTTAAGCCGGGTTCTATCCCAGAGAGAAAACTTCATTGAAAAAACGTTAGCGGATAAACAAAGTAAGATAAGCATTGTTAGAATTATTAATTTTGGTTTTATTTTTGTTTTAATTTGTTTCATTTTTTTCTCCAATTTTTAATTACTTATTTTTAATATTAATCCTTTTTACTGACTAAAATTCAGCATTAAATTATACAAATGCCGGTTTTTTCTGTGTTGATTCCTGCCGTAAATCAATTAGTTTTAAAATCGGTTTTGTTTTCCTAACTTCATAATATTTAGTAAGTTGGCCGAATTCTAACAGTTCAATTTCTATTTTTTTTCCTCTGAATAGATAGTAAAGATGTCTTTTTAGGTTATTAATATCAACGCGTCCTGCCCAAATTTCAGCTAATATTTTAATTTTGTCGTTGTATATTTTTACGTTGTAATCCCCAAAAAAACCGTATTTGAATAGTATATCTTCAAAATGCCCGATGCCGTATTTTTTGCCGTTAATGTTTACCATCATTTCATATCTGCCGTAGGGATAAATAGATTTTTTATACCCGAAAGGGCAGTCTGATTCATAAATTTTTACATAATCATCGAGTAAATACCTTACAAACGGGGTAGACTTGCGTATCAGGTTTGTGAAAGCAAAACGCCCCTCCCCTATTTCTCCGATAAAATTTAAACCTTCATCAAATACTTCCGCATGATAAACGGGTAATATATGCCTTTCTCCGCAAGGGCATGGCAGAGAGAAAAACCCTTCCACGCATGCATATGTATTGATATGATGAATATCAAAGTAATTAACGATTTGCTGGCTTCGGGAGTCAGCGCATAGTTCCGCGGTTGAGATTAACGCTTTTAAGTTATATACAACGTTATCAAAATCCTTTTTAAAATCCTGTTCTACTATTTTCATCCAGCTTAAAAAATCAACCGGGCTTGCTGCAATAACGCTGGGTTTTAAGCGGGCAATTAACCTCGCTATTCTATACGGCGTTGCTATTGTGCTTCTAGTGCCCACATGAGCGCATAGAAATCCGTTTTTTTGCAGTAACTGCCCGAATGAATGGCCTGCTATTGTAAAACCGTGGGTTATTCCGTTTACAGCTACCCTATTTTCTTTTAAAATTTGTTTAAGGTATTTATAATAAGGTGTTATTCTGCTGAAAATCAGGCTGCCTAGAAATTCCTGTTCTGTAAAAAAAGACGGTGTAGGAAAACCGCTACTGCCTGTAGTTTCTCCGTATATTACTACGTTTTTTTGTTCTTTTTTTGATAAGAAATCAAATGCGTTTGACTGCTTTATTTGCGTTTTGCTTAGCAATGGAAGAGTTTTAAAATCCTCCATTGGATTGGATTTGTAAAGTTCTCCATAAATTTTTGTGTTTTTCTTAGCATACTTGGCCATTTTTAAAGGTGTGATCTTTTTTAGGTTGAGTAATTTTTTTAATAATGCCGGATTTTTTGCTATAAGTTTTTTTATCATTTTTTTCTCCTTAATTTTTTATTATGCTACATATTTTTTATTTTTTGCGGGTATATTTTTACCCGGTTTTCTTTTATGTTTGCTGATTTTGCTGCTTAGTTTGTTAAAAACGAATTTAGTTTTTCCGAATAAGTTATTTATATCAATGTACCAGAAACGCGCCCCTGTTTTGCACACTTTAACACAACGCGCACATGCAATACAATTGGTGCGGTCTAAAAATGAATCCTGACATAAATCCGCTCCCATTGGACATACTTTATTACATGCATTGCAGTTATTGCAGGAAGAGCTGTCATGTTCTATGCGTACAAGGGCAATCTTATTAAAAAGCCCCAATACGGCCCCCATTGGGCATATATACCGGCAAAAAAATCTGCCGCTGTATCTGTATGCCAGAGTTAAAAACGTGACGGCATAAGCAATATGGTATAAAACTAAAACGTGGAAAAACGGCAGTTTGCCTTTTAGGTTACCGAAACCCGTTGTAACGTAATAAGGCAGCAGCCCGTAAAAAAATCCGCCCGCGCAAACAATAGCGCAGAACGGCAATACTTGTTTGTTTGATTTAAAACTTAATATTGAAGTAATAATGATTATCCCGAGTAGAACAAACTTTATATATCCGGCTTTTTTAGGGAATTTTTTATGCTTTGAAAACCTGTCAAAAATATCAGATAAAAATCCAAATGGACATAACCAGCCGCAAATCCATCTGCCTAAGACTGCGCCAACGAGAATAACCGTTGCCATTGCAAGATATGGGATTTTGCCTTTTAAAAGCGCCATTTGAAATGTTCCAACAGGGCAGGCGCCGGTAGCAAGTTCACAACTTTGGCAATTAATAAAGGGAAATACTCCTAAAGAACTGCGTTTTACAGGGCATACACTTGTAACACGGAGTATCCCTACCCTTGCAATCACAAAAGTCATCCAACCCGTTAACCATCTACGTACACCGAGTTTAAAATCAAGGTTTTTATACGTTCTTAAGAAAAGCATTAACGGAAAGAAGAATAAAAGCACGGGAATCAATATTTTATAATGTATTTTTACTTTTTTGTCGAAATGATACTTCGTTCCTGATATTGCGTCCTTAACTCCAGGCGCGAGATAGTTAATAAAATTCTTTTGTCCCGGTACATCCATGTTTCTGTACGTCATGTATGCGGGGTAATTTTCAGCAAGATTGAAAAGTTTTACCAAAATTAGCAAGAAAAGCCCCAGAAAAATCCAGCTTCTTAACGGTGTAATTATTTTTTTCATATACTAACTCCATATTTGATTTCACTAACCGGCTGATGATTGCTAATTAATGAATCTCTATTGATATATCCGCTTTGTATTAATAAATCAGCAATTGTTATTGCTGCCATATTTTCAGCAACAGGGCATACTCTTGGAGTAAAATTCATGTCGTGCCTGCCGTAAAATTCAATTATTTTTTCTTCGTTGTCTAATGTGACAGTGTGCTGTTTTTTAAAGATTGTTGGTGTAGGTTTGACGCTTATTTTTAGGATAATATCGTTGCCCGTTGAAATTCCGCCGATTATTCCTCCGCAGTGATTTGTTATTGTTTCTATTCTGTTATTTTTAACATGATAACCGTCATTATTCTCGCTGCCTTTTAATCCCGCTGCATTAATGCCCTCTCCGATTTCTATTGCTTTAACGCCTCCAATTGTCGATATAGCATGAATTAACAGGCTTGAAAGTTTGCCGAATACCGGATTTCCGATTCCCGCGGGCAACCCTTTTATTGTCAGTTCAATTTTTCCTCCGGTAGAATCACCCTGCTGCCCTATTGATTTAATTTTCTCTAAGGCTTTATCAAAATCCTGTTTGTTTTTTATTTTTACATTAGCAAGTTCTATAATTTTTGCTTCAATTTCAAATTTATTTAAAACATGGTTTATTAATTTCTTAGCTACAGCGCCTGCCGCAAGCCTTGCTGCGCATTCTCTGCCCGATGCTCTTGAACCGCCTCTATAATCAACGTATTTATATTTTTGAACATACGTGAAATCCGCGTGTCCGGGGCGGTAGTAATTTCTCGTTTTTTTGTATGGATCTGATTTAACGTCGTTATTGTAAATTATTATAGAGATAGGAGTGCCAAGAGTTTTGTTTTCAAATATTCCCGATAAAATTTCAAAATTATTTTTTTCCTGCCTACCCGTGGCAATTTCTTTTATAGGAACGTCTCTGATTAGCTCTTTTTCAATATTTGTTTTGAATAATTCAAGCCCTGCCGGACATCCGTCGATTACGCATCCATTTGCTTTGCCGTGGCTTTCTCCCCATGTTGTTACTGAAAATAATTTACCTATTGTATTCATGCTACACTCCTGATTAAAATTGAAAAAATACGCCCATTTGAACACTGAAAACCGTGCTGATTTTTTGCTGGGGGTAATTAGAATAATTGAACCCGGCTAGTAAACAATCACCGCCCTTGTTTTCATCTTCAATATCATATTGATAAGTGTATGTTCTTTCACCTAGAGTATAATCATCTGTATGGTCTACTCCGTTGATTGTATATTTGTTAATTATTACTTTACTCATAACGAAATTAACGAGCGTAAATGATGCTTCAAGCATTAAACCGAGTTTATTCATTATTTTCCACACAAAACCCACAACGCCTTTAAATGAAAGTGCAATTGGATAGTATTTTCTAATAAAAACCTTGGCGTTATCACCATCAGCGTTTTTAAATTCCCATGTTTCATAGCTTTGTAAAATCCCAATGCCTGCCCCAATTCCGAAATATGGGAGAAATTTTCCCCTTGTTATTATTTTGGCTATTAACATTATGTGGAAATTGAAACTTTGAGACCATTCTGTGTTCGTTGTAGGAGGATTATTACCTGCCTGGCTTTCGGTGTTTACTTTGCCACCGTCATCGGTTCCATATTTGTAGTATCCGAAAACACCGTCAATATCAATTCTTAAATCAAATCTTTCTGACAAAGCAAAAATGATACCGGCTCTAAAAGACCATCCGCTGTTAGGGTTCCAATAGATATCTTTGTTTTTGTGAGTATCCACATAGCTTTCATTAACAGCGAATGAATAGCCGCCCAGGAAATACCCTGAGAGTTTAAGCGCTGATGCTTGATTAACAATAACGAATTGTAAGGTGATAAATATGCATAGTAAAAGTAGGTTTTTAATTTTCATTTTCTTCTCCGGTTTTAATTTTCTTTTTTTTTAATAATTTTAAACTTGATTTATTATATGTACCGGATTTAATGTTTATTTCAGGGAT
>CALGPD010000449.1 GCA_937960625.1 uncultured Spirochaetia bacterium
GCATATGCGGTAAAAAAATATAAATCTTGCTAATTTTAGTAAGCATACTTTTTTTTAGTTCAGTCTTTTTGTTTGTTCCGGTCTTTCCAAAGGTTTTTATATTTCCGGTTTTTAATCGATTTTAGTATTAAATCGAGTTCCGCGGTACATCTTTTAAATTTGCATTTATAAATTTTTCTCTGTATTGAAATGATTTTATAAATAATATATAATGAAAGTAATGTTAAACCGAATTTTTTTAATAATTATTTTATTGAATATTTCTTTAAACTCATTTTCTAATAACGCCAACAGGTATTTTCTTAAAGGTTATAAATCGTTTAACCAAAAAAAATATAATCAAGCTTTAGGATATTTTTTTAACGGCCTTAAATTTAAAACTAACGCGAATGTTTACAACTTAATCGGCCATATTTACAGCTATAAAAAGAATTATAGAAAAGCTTTAATTTATTACCGTAAAGCTTTCCGGCTTAAACCTAACCACGTTGAAACTAACGTATACATGGGCCTTACGCTTAGACGCTTAAAAATGAATAAAGAATGTATAAAGTATTTTGATACCGCAATTAGGCTGCAAAAATTAACCGGGAAAAAAATACCGTACTGGTGGTATTTTAACCCTGGTTTTAGCTATTTAAGTTTTAAAAAATACAGCAAATCTTTAAAGTATTTTTCCGTTGTCTATTCCGGCAATTACAGTGGTAAGATTAAGAATCAAGCATTGTTTTACGTTTGTTTTATACATTACTATCTTAAAAAATACAACAGGTTTTTAAAAAACGCTCTTTTATTCGTTTCAAAAAATCAGGAGAAAAGTAAGTTATTACTGATGAACAAGTTTATAGCCAACGTGTATTTAAAACGGAATAAAATATCCCGCGCTATTAAATACGCTAAAAAATGCGGAAAAGATTTTTGGATTTATAAGATTTTCAGCCCAAAGAAATTTACTTTTACATGCAGATATAATTTAAAGCTATTACAGTATCGTAAACCCGGTATGTATTATATCCCTTTGCCGTATAAAACGGAATATCAAAAATTGGTTTCAGTGAAATCAAACCCGGATTATTTAAAAATAATTCACAGGCAGGGGGAAACTTACGCGTTGTATGATTTCACAAAGGGGTTCCCTTCAAACTTTACTCTCAGTTTCACAGTTCACAGAAGAATTATATTTCAAAAACCGGGGAGTTTAAGCAGGGTAGTACAACGGAGGAGCCGGTTTGCATTTTTTTCTATGCCAAAGGTTTATACCCATAACGCAGTTTTGTATGATTACGGCAATCCTCTGGTTAATATAACGTTTAATAAAATGTTTAAACCGGGGAGAACAAATATTGAACAGGCATCTGCTTTTGCCCGTTATATGCGTAAATACATTCCTCATGTTAAAGTAAAATACAATATTAAAACGCGTTCAGGGAAGCGGAATATAGAATACTATAGCAATCTGATAAAAAAAATATCCGGGGTTTTTAAATATAAAACCGGACACTGCGTTCACCGGCCAAACGCGTTTACAGCATTAATCCGTAAATTAAATATTCCTGCCAGAAGCGTATTAGGCTTCGCGCTTAATACCGCGGAAAAATTTTCCGGTCTGGAAGAAGACGGGCATGGTTTGGTTGAAGTGTTGGATATAAAATCAAAAAAATGGTATCAAATAAGTATAGATTTTGAACAATTATGGTTAAACTCATGGGTACATGTTTTGTGGTACAGGGAAACCGTTTCAAAGCCTAAAAATTATCTGCTCCTTCATATTGCGTATTATCTAAAGAAACTTAGAGGAAGTATACATTGGAAGGCAGAGTTTATTGATAAGTATTGAAAAAAATTAAAGATAAAGGGGTGTTTAAATGAGGTTAAAATTTATATTCAAAAAAACAGTGTTTGCTCTTGTGATTTTATTTGCTTTACAAGCGTGTTTCTTCGTTGTACGTAAAGACCAGAATACAAAAAGCAGGTTAAAAGCACCGGATTTTTCCACAATTGAACAGCAGATTTTTGAGTTTCAGAATTTAGCAAGAACACAGCCGAAAAAGGTCGCTGCAATGATAAAGAAAATGTTTGATTATTACCGCGGCAATACGTTGTCTTTTCCAGGCGGGCCTAATATAAGAACCCGGGAAGGAATTAGCGCGGCAAAAGAAGCATACCGGTATTTAATGAGAGTGAAACCCGTTCCCGCGTTAAAAGCTTCTAAGGGGATGTCTTTGGCAGCCAGAGAACACGTTTTACGTGAAGGGCCAAAAGGACGGTTAGGCCATTACGGCAGCGACGGCAGCAGCCCGTTTGATAGAATGAACCGCCACGGCAGATGGCTACGCACCGCTGGGGAAAACTTAGCCTACGGCCAAAGGAATGCGCGTCATATAATTATTTCGTTAATCATTGATGACGGTGTTTCAAGCCGGGGGCATAGAACGAATATTTTTAAAAAAGATTTTCAAGTAACGGGTATTTCATTTGGTGACCACCGCAGATACGGAACAATGTGCGCAATTGCATATGCCGGCGGATATATCGACAGGTGATTTCATATTAATAATAATGAACATTAAAAAAGTTACTTGACATATTATTGTGTTAAATATATTCTAAATATAATAAAGTTTGTTCTATGGAGTGTTTATAAATGAAAAAGTATATTTTAGCAGTTGGTATTATATTTTTAATAATATCGAATAATATTTATTCCAGAAAATTATCTCCTGATAAAAGAGATTTTTATAATTTGTGCTCTTGGTTCGTTGCGTATAATGCAGGGCGGATTAACATGACAAACAAGGTAAAAACCATGTTTAGAACCATTGCATCTAAAATATTACGTAACTATCCTGATTCTCCCTATTCATATTTCATAAAAGGCTCATTAATGGGTAAGCGTCAGGCAATTCTTACTGCTTATGAAAAATGGCCTAACATGCCTGAAATATTATTTATTACAGGCCAGTATTATGCTATAACCAAAGATTATGAAAAGGCTCATCATTACTACGATAAAATATTAGAAAAGCATAATAGATTTATTTATCCAAAATTTCTTTCTCTTATTCATTATTATAAAGGAAACGTTTACCGTTTTCAAAGTAAGTATGAAAAAGCGTTAATTCAATATAGAAAAGCGTTAAGAATTTTCCCTACGTTTGTTAAGTCCTTTATTAATATTGGCTGGATATATTTAAATATTCAGAATAGACATAAAAAAGCTTTTCCATGTTTTGCCCGAGCATCAAAAATTAATCCTGCGGTTTATCAATCACATTTAAATATTACTGATATTTATTTAATTGAAGCGAGAAAAATATACGTTACTTTAACCCCGAAACAGAAGAAAATTGCATGTCCTAAAATGGATAAGTATCTGATGGGAGCGTGGAAAAGCGCTATGAAAGCAGTAAAATATATGCCTAAAAGATTAAAACATTTAGGATTTAGTTATATTAACAAAACTTATAGAATGATGTGCCCTTCTTTAAGAGGGACGTTGAAGTCTATTGCTAAATCAAATTTTTATCATTACCAGGAAGGAATTCGTATTTCCAGTTTATCTGAAATTAAGAAACCTAATGTAAGCAAATTTTATTCTGCGAAATTGAAGTGGATAACTCTAAAAAAAGGCAGAATGATTTTCACTGATGGTAGAATTACCTTATTAGCAAGAACGAATAGAAATACTGTGATAAAAAGTTTTTTAAGAGGTGGAAAAAAATTCGTTGTTACTTTTAATGTTATTGCTATTCAAAGAGAAAAAGGAAATGGCACAGTTAAGATATACGGATTACTAAAACACGTTAAAAGTAAATTTAAGTCATATTAAAATAATATTATTCGTTTAGAAATTTTTCTGCTTCTTTAAAGTTGTCGAATATTTTAAACGATTTCATTAGTTCGGGTATATTAAACGTTGTCAAGGTCTGAATGAGTTCTTGTTTAACATTGATAATGGCAAATTTTCCGTTTTTAGTCTCAAGTTTACGCTTTGCGTTTAGAAAAAGTAAAAGCCCGCTTGAACCGATAAATTCAACGTTGCTCAAATCAAACATAATTCTATCAATTTGCCTGTTGTCTAATATGCTTTCCATTTGTATAGAAATATCATTCGCGTTTGCATAATCGATGTTATTACATTGGAATTTAACTAAATATTGATTTCGGGCTATTTCCTTTTTTTCTATTAACAAAAACCTCACCCCTCCAAAAATTAATTTGTAGAAGGAATACATTACCAAATAATTTAATTACTGATAATATACTAAACTAAATATATTTTATTTTAAATAAAAAGAAAACCAAAATATCTTATTTTTTTTTGAAAAAAATTTCTATATAATTTATTTATTACGGATTTTATGCCTTTCCCCTCTGCGGATATTAATAATAACGCGTTTATATAAAAAACGTTTTCCTGTTTGATTGCGTAAAATCATTACATTTTTTTCCAGTTTTTCAATCGTAAATGTATACATTAGAGTGGAATAATTTACCTTAACGTAAATTTTATCACCAACCACGCTGTAAGTTCTGGAAATGCTTTTGGTTTTGCCGTATGAATATTTTATTACAATCCTCATGCGCCCGGAACGTAAAAACGCCATATAGACTTTTGCACCGGTTGTAAGTTCGGTTTTCCAAACTCCGGGAACTAGGTATTTGTAGTTTTTTGCCGATACAGGTTTCGCAAGAAATATTGAGATGATAAATAGGTGAAAAATAATATATCTTTTCATAATACTAATATAAACACGGAATATTTTAATTTGAATTAAAATAATATTTTTTAACTTTTCTCTTAGAGAATAGAATTTGCTGTAGTATTAATTTAAACCCCAATATGACTACAATAGACACAAAATTGATATGGCCTAAAGCAAAAAATCACGCTTCAAGTCGAACTAAGATTTCAACACATTGTCCCCAAAGCATCACTATGGTATCAATATAAAACCAAAATCTAAAATTAAGTTATAATAGTTATAATACAATTGAAATCTAATTTACGCCTTACGTTAAAATTTATCTATTTTTTGCTGTTCTACTCTCCCTCTGCGTTAAAACACTATTTTAAATTTTTGCATTTAAGTTTTAAAACCGGATTTATATTATCCGTAGACTTAAGAAAATTATTTTATAATAATGTCAATAAGATTGATTTTTTCACAGTCTTTATTAATATTTATCTACCAACGCCACAATAGCTCAGTTGGTAGAGCATGCGCTTCGTAAGCGTAAGGCCGTCGGTTCGACCCCGACTTGTGGCT
>CALGPD010000450.1 GCA_937960625.1 uncultured Spirochaetia bacterium
TAAATATGATTTTACATGAATTTCTTGATTTTATAAGAATATAATTGTATAAAAACAATTATAATTCAGGGGGAGGAAAAAATGAAAAAGATATTAGTTTTAGCTTTATTAGGATTAATATTTATTTCATGCGGCAGTGAAGGTAAGCTTCCATTTAAGGGTAGTGGGTTTGGCGGCCCTCAGAATAATCATGAAGCAAAACTGGGTAAAATAATTAAAAACACTCCTATTGTTCTGGTCCATGGTTTGTTTTGTTCATCCTCTTTATGGCAGCCATTTAGGGAATATTTCTTAAAAAAGGGATATACTTCTCATGAAATTTTTGCTATTGATTATACTGATTCACAGAATGTATTTGAGAATGAAATGAAAGATTTAAGTAAGTTTATAAAAAATGTTAGAAAATATACAGGCAGTGAAAAGATTATTTTAGTAGGGCATTCAAAAGGCGGGATTTTAATCCGTATTTATATTCAAATGACAGCAGGAAAGAATATTACTCATGCTATTACATTTGCTTCACCAAATAAAGGTACACCTAAATCTAGAAGTCATTATACAAGACCGGGTTCCAGATTTCTTAAGAGTTTGAATTCTACATTGTTTGGTGTAAAGCATCTTTGTTTTGCCGCAGAGACAGACCGATATTTTCCCGGTTCTTATAGAAATTATGCTTATATAAACGGCGCAAAAAACGTTCTTATTCCAGGTACAACACATTTGAATATTATAAACAGCAAAAAAGCTTATGATATTATGATTGAATTTATAAAAGAATAGAATAAGCCCCTTTTATTAGGGGCTTTTATTTTAAGAAATTTTTTCCAGATTAGTTTTCAACCTTGATAGGTTTGTTTCAAATTCTTCCTGTTTACTTTTTTCTTTTTGAATAACTTCTTCAGGAGCGCCGCTGAGAAATTTTTCGTTTTTAAGTTTGGCAAGCGTCTTATTTAAATCTTTTTCATTTTTGGCAATTTCTTTTAGTATACGTTCTTTTTCTTTATCAAGGTCAATTAACCCTTCAAGGGGAACGTAAACTTCAAATCCTTCTCCGATACCTGAAGCAGATTTATCCGGTTTTTTTAATCCGGCTTCACATTTGATATCTTTAACTTTTGCAAGAGATTTTATATAAATTGCCTGCTCCCCGGCAATTTTAGAAACGCTTTCTTCCTGAGCATTAATATATAGAGAAATATCCATACTGTGAGGGATGTTCATTTCTCCTCTAATATTACGTGTTGATTTTATAATATCCATAACAGTATTCATTTTTTCAGCAGCTTCCGGAAAGTTTAATTTATCATTATACTCAGGGAATTCACTTATCATAATACTGTCTTTAGTTTTTTCAACAGGCAGTTTTTGCCATATCTCTTCGGAAATAAACGGCATTATCGGATGAAGAAGTTTTAATGCTTTTTCCAAAACATATAGTAAAACCGTGGTCGCAGAACTTTTTTCCTGTTCACTGCCTTTATATAAACGTGTTTTGGTTAATTCAAGATACCAGTCGCAAAAACTGTTCCAGATGAAACTGTATACTGTATACGTTGCATCGTTAAAACGGAATTTTTCCAGCGCAATGTTTGTATCTTTAACTGCTTTATTTAATTCAGTTAGTATCCATTTATCAGTTAAATCGAGTTCTATGTTTTCAATTTTATCAATGTATTTTTCTTCTAGCCCCATTAATATATATCTTGAAGCATTCCATATTTTATTGGCAAACTTATGTCCGTTTTGAAATTTTTCTTTGGATAAACGTATGCGCCCGCCAATAGGAGCTAAATCAAGAACCGTAAACCTCAATGCATCCGCGGAGTATTCATTTATAACTTCAAGAGGGTCAATTCCGTTGCCAAGAGATTTACTCATTTTTCTACCCTGGTCATCACAGACAGTAGAATGAAGATAAACGTCTTCAAAAGGAATATCATCTAAGAAATAGAGGCCTGACATTATCATTCTTGCTACCCAGAAGAAAAGAATTTCAGGTGCTGTTGAGAGAACGTGTCCTGGATAGAAGTATTTAACGTCTTTATTTTCTTCAGGCCAGCCTAGTGTTGAAAAAGGCCATAACCATGAAGAAAACCATGTATCAAGAACGTCTTCATCTTGATGAATATTATTACTTCCACAATGCTGGCATTTATCAGGGTCTTCACGTTTTACGGTTATTTCACTGCAATCATCACAATAC
>CALGPD010000451.1 GCA_937960625.1 uncultured Spirochaetia bacterium
GGCCTAATGCTTTCAGCGTTATGAGTAAACTCGTTGATGTTGAAACGGGACTAACTGTTTGGTCGATTGTAATAACGAATAATATAGAAAAGAATGCAATTTTAAAATTAAAGGAAAAGTTAAAAAAATATTATAAAAGCCGGAGCAGATAAATAAAACGTAATATTATTTAATTTTCATAAACTTTTTGGCTAAAAAAACAATAATCTTTACTACAATTCTTTTAAAAACATTAATACGAACATCGTAATAATATTTTACTTTTGGATTACTCCATCCCTTTTTTTCAAAGTACTCACTATCAGCAGTTTTTTCATTTTTCATAAGATTTCTTACAAGTTCAAATTTCATCATTCCCATAAAAGAGGGTTTCTGGAATTTTTTCATTTTTAAATCTTTAAAAAAACTAATGCTGAGTTTTCTTATTTTCTTTAAAGTTTTTTTATCAGGGAAATCATCCTCTTTAAAACTTTTATCAGTACCGCCGGTTATTCCAATTTTGCCAGTTACATTAAAACCCCAAAGCCATAAATTTGCTTTAATCAGTTCTAAAGTATTTTTCATATTAGGAGACGCGAATGTAGTTACAACGCAAAGTGAAGACTTATTAAAAAACCTCGGCCTATGGATAACATAAGCGAACCTGTCAAAAACGTTTTTTAAATTAGCGCTTAAACTTAAAGCGTAAATTGGAGAAGCAATTATTAATCCGTCAGATGAATCAATTTTATCATATAATATTTTTAAGTCATCTTTATTCGGACAGAACTCTTCGCCTTTGTCGAAACATAAATAACAGCCTTTACAAAAATCTATGTTAAGATCATTTAAATGGAGAAATTCAAATTCTATACGGGAATCAATTTTTTTTACGTTGTTTTTAATAGCTTCAACAATCTTATAAGTGTTTCCTTTTCTGTCTGAACCCAAAATAACGAGTATTTTCATAACATTCCCCTTAAATCATCATTTCCTCTTAAAAATAAATAAATCAATTTTGCAGACGAAATGATTCAATTAAATATAAGACAGCAGAAGTAAATTGCAAAACTACAATAAATATTGCAAGAAATGATGAAATCACGAAAGTATCAATGAAGATAAGAATAAAACCAATTATTACTGAGTTAATAAAAATTCCCAATATTAAAGCAATACGTGTTAATATTATATTTAATTCGTTTTTAAAACAAACCCATAAGAATGCGGAATTTAACGCAGCAATGATGAAAAGAAGAAAATAAATCAATGTAGTATTTGCCCCTCTGGCATAATTTTTACTAAAAATAATTGCCAATAAAACACCGAAAAGTGAAATACCTGAAATAATTAGAGTTTTTATTTTACGTTCTATTTTTTCTCTCCTTGATTTTTATTGCAGTACAAACTTTAATAAAAATCAAGATTAATAGAAAAAGTCAAGCAAATTTTCACATTGCTATTACCTAAATTAAAAAAAGCTTGAAAAAAGATTAAATTTTGTGTAAATTGATTGAGAGAAATTTTAAACAGCAACTATATAACAATTTAGAATACATTACAAATTTTGTTGATATTGCGAGGAGATTTTATGGGAAAAAAAGCCCCTTTAAAAGTTGGCGAAAAAGTTTTTTTCATACCTCACGGGGTTGGCGTAGTAGATAAATATGAGAAAAAAAATATCATGGGTGAAACTAAAGATTATATGATTGTTAAAATCATGGCAACTGAAATGACTGTTATGCTTCCTGTAGAAGAAGTGATTTTTCCAAGTGAAAAAATTAGAAAGATATCAAGTAAAAAAGAATTAAAAGAAGTATATAAAATCTTTGATGAAGATGATACTGAAATAGAAAAAAACTGGAAAACCAGAAAAGAAAACAATCAACAACGTTTACTTGCCGGTAACTTAACCGACTTTGCGGATATTGTTAAAACTTTATATGAAAAAAATAAAGAAAAACCATTATCTTACACTGAAAAAAATCTTATTAAAAAAGTATTTGCTTTTATGGTAAATGAGATTTCCATTATTATAAACGAAAATAAAATGAATACGGTTAGCAGTTTATTGGAACGTTTAGGGAATGATGTAGAAATGAACGATTTTCTAAAAGCCAATTTCTAAGTTTTATTTACAAATCAAAACCATTGACAAGACTTCATATTTTATAAAAGCCTTATACAAAAAATTGCCGTTTCCAAATACAGAAACGGCAATATATATATTTATTGTTTGATTATTTTTTAACAATGTCTATTTGATAAATTGTTGTTGTACCACTAACTTCATTAGCAACAATTAGTAAAGGTTTTTTAT